>CANJPN010000157.1 GCA_947475855.1 Bradyrhizobiaceae bacterium | reverse complement strand
TAGGATGTCAGCTTCGTCTCGTCGATCAACCCGTCGACTACTTCGACGAGGGCAGTGCGGCGGTCTTTACCGTCAGCGGTCGCGGATGCGAACCGGGCGAGCTGCCGGTCGGCGCTGGTATTGCCGGCCGCGATGGCGCGTGTGTGCGCGATCTCGGCGGTGCAGCCGAGGGCGTCGGCGTCTTCCGCAACGAGCGTCAGCAATTCGTCGAGCAGGACTGTGAAAGGGACCAGCTGTCCCTTGCCGAAATCGAATAATTCTCCGCCTGCGCCATAGCGTTGGGCGCGCCAGCGGTTCTCTTCAAGAAGGAATACCGGATAGGTGCGCCAGCTCAGGTTCTGGCGGCGGAGTCGCCACAGCATGCGGCAGATACAGACATACAACGCGGCAATTGCAAGCGCGTCGGCGGCGCGGGTGCATACGTCAGTGACGCGCATCTCGAGTGTCGGATAGCGGGAAGACGGCCTGATATCCCACCAGATCTTGCTCGCATCCTCGATCACACCTGCGGCGACGAGCACGTCGACGACGCCTACGTATTCGTCCCAGCTCGAAAGCCTTCCCGGCAATCCGGTGCGGGGTAGCTCGCGCATCATCGCCAGCCGATAGCTCTTGAGGCCGGTATCCTCGCCCTCCCAGAAAGGGGATGAGGTCGAAAGTACCAACAGGTGCGGGAGGAAATAGCGCATCTGGTTCATCAGATCGATGCGCAATTCGGGATCTTCGATCCCGACGTGAACGTGCATGCCGCAGATTGCGAGGCGGCGGGCGACGCCAGCTAGGTCGTTGGCGAGGTTCAGGTAACGCGTCTTGTCGGTAGGAGTGACCGAGGCGGCGGGTGCGAACGGATGGGTGGCAGCGGCGATAGGGGCCAGTCCATGTTGTGCGGCGAGGCGGGTAACGGTCGAACGCAGACGGAAGAGTTCACCACGAGCGTCTTCAATGCGGGTTACCGGTCTGGTGCCGACCTCGATCTGGGAGCGGAGAAATTCAGGGCTGAACTGTGCCCCTAGGGCGGTTTCGCAGTCGCTCATCAGGCCGGGCGGCGCCGGCGCGAGATTTCTGCTCGCGATATCAACTAGATGATACTCTTCCTCGATGCCGAAGGTAAAACTAGGCTGCGCGACGGCCATATGATTTTCTCTCTGCAGGCGTGTGGGTCGTGCCATCCTCGTCATAGTCGCGGCGTACTTCGTGTCGTAAGGTGATTAACCTATCGCCATGGATGGAGACTGGACAATGCCGCAACAAGCGACCGATATTTTCAATGTGATCTGGACTTACTTGTCGCAACTCGATCGCGGCCTCGTGATCATGTTGGTGAACGGTCTCATCGCGGGCTGGCTCGCTGGGCAGATCCTCGGCGGCGGTGGCCTGATCCGCAATCTCGTGGTGGGCGTGATCGGCGCTTTCGTCGGCGGCGCGATGGTCAAGTACGGGCTGCTCAACCTGCCTGTTTCTATCACCAGCGTGACGAACACGGTGCCTTATGGCACGCAGATCCTGATATCCACAATCGGCGCCATGATCGTCGTTTTGATCGCCCGGTTCCTCGGTCGCGGCTAGTTTACTTCAAGGTGGGTCCTGCACCGTGTGGCGCTAGCGAAGACGGGCTAGCGAAAGCTGGCGTTTACGCCTAGATAAGCCATCATGGTCACGCTGATCGACAATACCAAGTTGCGGCATCCCGAGAAGGTCAACCGGCCCGACACCCCGGTGCTGCCCAAGCCTGATTGGATTCGGGTGAGGGCGCCCGTGTCGGCTGAATACGAGCGCACGCGTGCGATCGTTCGCGACAACAAGCTCACGACGGTATGTGAGGAAGCGGGCTGTCCGAATATCGGAGAGTGCTGGACGCAGCGGCACGCCACCATGATGATAATGGGCGCGATCTGCACGCGCGCCTGCTCGTTCTGCAATGTGGCGACGGGCAAGCCCTTGGCCCTCGATGTCCACGAACCGGAGAATGTCGCCAACGCAGTCGACAAGCTCGGCCTTGCGCATGTCGTGATCACCTCGGTCGACCGTGACGATCTCGAGGACGGCGGGGCGGCCCATTTCGCGGCCGTGATCCGTGCGATAAGGTCGCGCCGCCCTGAAACGACGATCGAAATTCTCACGCCCGATTTTCTGCGCAAACCCGGTGCGCTCGAAGTGGTCGTCGAGGCACGACCCGACGTGTTCAACCACAATCTCGAGACGGTGCCGGGGCTCTATCTCAAAATTCGTCCGGGTGCGCGTTACTTTCATTCGCTGCGACTTCTGCAACGGGTGAAGGAACTCGATCCCACGATGTTCACGAAGTCGGGGATCATGGTCGGCCTCGGGGAGACGCGCGAGGAAGTGCTGCAGGTGATGGACGACATGCGCTCGGCCGACATCGATTTCCTGACGATCGGCCAATACCTGCAGCCGACGCGCAAGCACGCGGAAGTGAAATCCTTCGTGACGCCGGACGAGTTCAAGGCGTTCGAGCGCACGGCGCTCAGCAAGGGTTTCCTGATCGTGGCGTCCAGCCCGCTGACGCGGTCGTCTTATCATGCGGACGCCGATTTTGCCCGGCTGAAGGTTGCGCGGGTGGTCAGTTCAGCCTGAGGGCTTGGATGTGGAAGGGCCGCGCCGCGATGCCGGCGTCGTTTTCTGGAATTTTCACTCCTCTGTGCCACGCTTTCCCATGGCGAGTTTGGGAAGGTGACACATGACGAATGAAGAGCTGAAGGCGTTGTCCAGAGCTGTCGTCACGACAATCGTCGTCGTCGCAGGTGTCATGCTGTTCGCCACCAATCAAAAGGAGATTGGTCAGATGGCCCTCAAGGGGCTCGACGCCTTGCCCGGTAACGGCTTCGCGACCGCAAAGGGCAACTTCCTCGAGGTGCGCACAAGCTATCGTTGCCCCGACTACGAGTACAAAGAGACCAACTACGTCTACAGCATGGCCGAGGCGGAAAAGCGGGCGGCCGAGAAGTTCTCCAAGTGCGATGCCAAGTTCGAGGTCGTCGAGGACAACAGGCGCGTCAAACGCTGATGCAACTGGTGGCAGCCGCCTCGTCCGGATTCAGCCGTCGCCCGTGGTGTTTCGCCACGATGCAGGCGGCGCGGGAATCCACGATATACCTGTCGTGGAATTGTCGCCCTGGGACCTGTGATGCCGAGCTTCACCACCAAGCGCCGTGTGCCCTACTCTCCGCGCCAGATGTACGACCTCGTGGCCGACATCGAGCGTTATCCGGAGTTCCTGCCGCTGTGCGAGGGGCTGACCCTGCGTTCGCGCGAGGAAAAGCCTGACCGGACGATCCTCGTCGCAACTATGGTTGCCGGCTATCAGGCGATCCGCGAGAATTTCACCACACGTGTGACGCTCCTTCCGGCCGATCAGAAGGTGCTCGTCGAGTACCTCGACGGGCCGTTCAAGAGGCTCGAAAACCGCTGGATTTTCAAGGCGCTGCCCGGCGGCGGCTGCGAGGTCGATTTCTATATCGACTACGAGCTGAAGTGGCTCATGCTGGGTATCCTGGTGGGCGCGGTGTTCGACAAGGCGTTCCGCAAGTTTTCGGAAGCGTTCGAGACGCGGGCGCGGGCCGTGTATGGCCGCGATGTCGGGGCGTCGGCGCAGTCGGCGTGAACGGCAGCGTCTGCGTTGGGGCAAGCGGGTGATGGCCTGACGGCCATGCAAGGGGGCTGTTCGCGCCTTTGCGATCCCCAACCATGGCCGGCCCTGGACCCGTCTTTGGGGGGCTGACCTGAAGCTCTTGCATTCCGGAGGCCGAGTGAAGCGAGGCTATACGGCTTTACACTTCTGATCGGGGCCGCATGCGTTAAGCTGGCTGACGCCAATTCAGGGTGATCACCCCAACTCCTCGAACAGCATGTCCAGCGCGGTGTTCACCGTCGCCATACGGATCGCGGCGCGGCTGAGATCGCCGTAGCGCATTTCGCGGTGGCGGGGTGGTTTGCCCTGGGCCTGGACGCAGAGGTGGACGAGGCCGACCGGCTTTTCGGGCGTGCCGCCTCCGGGGCCGGCGACGCCTGTGACTGCGACGGCGATCTGCGCCCGGGAATGTGCGACCGCGCCGGCCGCCATCGCGAGCGCGGTTTCGCGGCTGACCGCGCCGACGCTCGCCAACGTCGCCTCGGGCACGCCGAGAAGCTCCATCTTGGCTTCGTTGGAATAGGTGACGAAGCCGCGCTCGACGACGTCGGACGAGCCTGGAATTTCGGTCAGCAGGGCGGCGATCAGCCCGCCCGTACAGCTCTCGGCGGTCGCGAGCTTTTGGCCGCGCTCACGCAGGCGTTGAAGCAGCATCGCTGCCCGGTCCGTCAGGTCGCGATCGAACACCATGCATACTCCGCATCAAAAACCCCGCCACCTCGAAGGTAGCGGGGCTCGGAAATTCAGGCAAACGCTGGCTTGGGTCAGTCTGCGACGAGACGCTCTGCGTTCCCCAGAAGGGTGTCGAGAATGCCACGGGTTTCAGGACCCATAAGGGAAACTGCCCGGTTCTGAGCGGAAAGCCAAACGGGATAAGCTTCCTTGATCACGGCCTGTCCCTTGGGGGTCAGGTGAAGGCCGCGGCCTCGACGACCTGCCGGTGGATCCATCGTGATCAGGGTGAGCGCCAGCATGCGCTTCAAGTTTCTGGACAGCGTTGATTTCTCGATATCGAGATCTCCGCCGATCTCGACGGCGGTTATACCGTCGCGCGACGCCAGTTGCGTCAGGAGCGTGAACTGGCTCGCGGTGATCCCGAGTGGGCGCATCGCGTCATCATAAACGCGCGTGATGATCCGGGACAGTTGCCGGACCCGCGTCGCGACACAGGCATTCGCTGTTGTATCGGCTATGCGCTCGAGATCGGTCGTTTGCGCAGTTGCAGTCGGCGTCATGACGTTCATGGGGAGCCCTCGTGCCCGCTCTTGGGTCTACAACCTCGAAGTGCTGTGATTCGGGGTTGCACATCAAGCCTTAGTCACAAGGGTGTTGTGTATGACGCGCCGAAGGTGGCACTTCGGCAAGCTGAATTGAGGGGTTTGCGCCGCTTCCTGGCGTATCGACAAGCCGGTACGTTTGAGGTATTGAGCCCCATCATTTCCCGCAATCGTGGGTGCATGAGCCCGCCCGTCTCGCCTCTAAACGGGGCCGGACCGGCCGCGGCTCCTCTGCGTTCGTTAAAAAAACAACATGGAAAACGCGACTATGAACATCATCGAGCAGATCGAGAAAGAGCAGATGGCGGCTATCACCGCCAAGCGTGTCATCCCTGATTTCTCTCCTGGCGACACGGTCAAGGTGATGGTGCGGGTGGCTGAAGAGGTCGAGTCTGCTGCCAAGGGCAAGGCGAAAGCCGCCAAAAAGGACGTTCCGAAGGTCACCTACCGTCTCCAGGCCTACGAGGGCGTGGTTATCGCGCGCGACGGCAAGGGCATCCAGGAAAGCTTCACGGTTCGCAAGATTTCTTATGGCGAGGGCGTGGAGCGCGTGTTTCCGGTCTACTCGCCATTCATCGCCGACATCGAAGTGGTGCGCCGCGGTCGCGTCCGTCGTGCGAAGCTCTATTACCTGCGTGGTCGCCGCGGCAAGTCTGCTCGTATTCTCGAGCGTTCGGACGCGCGGGCAAAGCGCCTCAACGCTGCCTTCAAGGGATTCAAGCGTCCGAAGGGCGCCCCGGACGATCTCACGAAGATCACGAAGATCGACAAGGACATGGACGCGCAGCTCAAGAAGCTCAACGTTCTGCGCTACGATCAGATCGCATCCTTCTCGGATGATGACATCGCAAATCTGGACGATGTGCTGCAACTCAATGGCCGCATCGAGAAGGAAGACTGGATTGGCGAGGCTCGTCGGCTGATGTCGGAAGCCTCCGCGGCGGAAACGCCTGCCGAGGAAGCCAAGAGCTGAAATAGTTCGCCCTCTGCGCTCCCTGCGCGGGACGGCATTAAGCGGCGCGGGGCTTACCTGGAAGCTCTGCGATCGCGATGAGGATACCGGCCCCGGTTGCGCTGTGACGCGCTGCCGGGGTTTTGCATCTGCTGGAACTCGCCGCAGTTCGCGCATGCGCAGAACAGAAACTGTCACGCCGTACACAAGCCGCGATTGCGTCTCGGCGCTTTTTCACTACATTGCGGATCATCTCACCGATCTCGCGGAAAGCCTGATGGCGTCATGACCAATATGCAGCAGGGGCGAACGAGCGCGGCTCCGGCCGAACCAGCGAGTGAAGGTCCGATCCGGATTTACAAGCCGGAGGATTTCGAGTGGATGCGCAAGGCCGGTCAATTGGCTGCGCGTGCGCTGGATATGCTGGTGCCGTTCGTGAAGCCGGGCGTGTCGACCCAGAAGCTCGACGACCTCGTTCTGGAATTCGCGCTCGATCACAAGGCGACGCCGGCACCCTTGCACTATCGCGGTTTTCCGCGGGCGATCTGCACGTCGATCAACCACGTGGTGTGTCACGGCATACCCAGCTCCAAACCGATGCGCGAAGGCGATATCCTCAATATCGATGTCACACTGATCGTCGATGGCTGGTACGGCGATACGAGCCGCATGTATCCGGTCGGTGCAGTCAACCGGCGGGCGGAGCGGCTGATCGAGGTGACGCACGAGGCCATGGTGCGCGGCATCGCGGCAGTGAAGCCTGGCAATACCGTGGGTCACATCGGCGAAGCGATCCAAACCTATGCGGAGAGCGAGCGCTGCAGTGTGGTGCGGGAGTTCTGTGGGCATGGTCTTGGCCGCGTGTTCCACGACCGTCCGAACATCCTTCACTATGGCGTGGCCGGCGAAGGCCCCGAGTTGAAGCCCGGCATGCTGTTCACGATCGAGCCGATGATCAATCTTGGCAAGTCGCCAGTGAAAGTGCTGTCGGACGGCTGGACGGCGGTAACCCGCGATCGCGAGTTATCGGCTCAGTTTGAGCACACCATCGGCGTCACGGAAACGGGCTGCGAGGTATTCACGTACTCGCCGGCGGGTTTTCACAAGCCACCTTATGCTGTCGTAACCTGATTGGAGCGGCTGGTGATGTCGGCAGCCGGCAAGACGGGTCAGCAATCAACGGCCGATGCCGATTGCGACACGGATGCTGACAAGCAACCGGGCCTGTTCGAAGCGTCCGTCAAGGCTGTCGAAACGCCGAGCTATCACGGCCACCGGGAGCGGCTTCGCAGCCGCCTGATGGAAGGTGGGGCAGAGGCGATGCCGGACTACGAGTTGCTCGAGCTTGTACTCTTCAAGGCCTATCCGCGCGGGGACACGAAGGATCTCGCCAAGCGGCTGATTGCGCGGTTCGGTTCGTTCGCCGAAGTCATCAACGCGCCCGATTTGCTGATCGAGGAGGTGAAGGGGGCTGGTCCCCGCGTCGTCCAGGAGCTGAAAATCGTGCGGGCAGCGGCGTTGCGGATGATGCAACGGCAGGTGATGCAAAAACCGGTGCTCGGAACGTGGAGCCAGGTTGTCGACTACTGCCGGGCGTCGATGGCCTACGAAGCGCACGAGCTATTTCGGATACTGTTCCTCGACAAGAAGAACCGGCTGATCGCCGACGAGATCCAGGGCGAAGGTACTGTCGATCACACGCCGGTCTATGTGCGCGAAGTCGTAAAGCGCGCGCTCGAGTTGTCATCGACCGCGATCATTCTCGTCCACAATCACCCCTCGGGCGATCCCGCGCCGTCGCGCGCCGATATCGACATGACGAAGCACATCATCGATGTGGCGAAGCCGCTCGGTGTGACGGTGCACGATCACGTCATCGTCGGCCGGCAGGGGCATGTCAGCTTCCGCGGGCTGAAGCTGATCTGAGCGCTCGATACCGGGTGAGCGGGCTATGATCAGGCCTGGGCAGAAGCCGTTTGAGCCAGGGTGCGGGCGGCAAGCGTTCGACGCAACGAAAGTGGCAGCCGATGGATGGTTTCCTTGACCACCGGCAGTACTTTGCCGTCGACGAGGTGTGACACGAGTCTGCCGCGTAAAGTCAGTCCGACGTGGTAGTCGCCGGCGGCGGCGCTGACATCGGCCCAATCGAGCTTGTATTCGGCCTTGGGCGGCAGCAGGTCGACAGCTTCCAGGCCTTCGGCCTCGGCAAGGCGCAGAATTGCTTCGAGGTTCAGGACGCCGACGCCGTGTTTCTCCATGTCGGCAGCGTATGTGATCATGTGCAGCATCAAGCGGCGCTTGCAGCGGAAGCCCAGGGCGAACGCGACAGGGCGGCCGTCGAGTGTGAGTTCGAATGCGGCGCAGCCGGTCGTTCGATCGTCATCCGTGACGGCGCGATCCAGTAGCCTGTCGACGAGCGGGTCGCCCAGCGAGGGGGAGACGAGACCGCGGCGCTTCAGCCATTCGCGTTTGTCGGCGAGGCCAGCGGCAAGTGCGGCAGCGGCTGCCTCGCCGGCGGGCAACTCGCGGAATACGACAGTGCCAGCCTCTTCCAGCCGCCGCATGAGCCGGCGCCGGTTTTTCTTGGCCTTGCCGTTTTGCCGGTCCTCGAACGGCGAACCGTCTCCGGCCAGCGTCACACACGGGGCTTCGACCATCTCGGCAGGGGAGATTCCGAGGGTCGCCAGGAAAGGAGCGATTACAGCGTCGGAGCGTACCTTGCGGAGGCGCAGCGTGTCGGGCCGGATCTCGTCGCGAATATAAGCAAAGGCGGCTTCCAGGGTTTCCAGCGCCTGTTCGTTCGGATCGAGTACGACATCGCCGTATTGGGCAACGGGCTCTCCCAGCCAGCTCAGGCAACGTAGGCCAAAGCGGCGGGTTTCGACCAACGGCCAGACCATGACGAGGCGGCCATCGCGGCGAGCAGTCACGATGGCGAGTGGGCAAGCGCAGGGGCCGACGGATTGAACCTGCCTGGCGCCGAGGCGATAGGTTTCGGCAAAGAGGGTGGCGAATGCGTGGGTCTGGAACACCTGGGACGCCCGGCCGGCATGTTCGAACAGGGTGTTCCATTCCGGCGCAAGGCTGGCAAGGGTGGCGGTGTCGGTAACGAGGTCGATCTGCAACCCGGTGGCGCAGGTGGACTTGGGCGCGGAAACGCATGGGGTCGACAGCTTCGGAGCTGCCTCGACGCTGCTATGGCGGGGCATCGGGATGTGCCGAGCCGTCTGGGTGAGTGTGGTCATTGCCCCTGCTGTCCTTCCAACGGTAGCCCGCTCGGCTTTCCTTGGTCGGGAACCAGCAAGGAGCATACCAAAAGGACATGAGGTAGGGGGTGTAGGAAAGCCGCTCGTCCAAAGCGGCTGACGCTCCTGACCGAGGGGGGTATGGTTGTCGCTCTTACTGACCTCAGGAGTGGCGGCATGAACGAGTTGATCGAGATCGCACAGCGGGTAGGGGCGAAGTTGAAGGCGCGAGGCGAGACGATTTCGATAGCGGAGTCGTCTGCCGGGGGTCTCATCGCTGCATCGCTGCTGTCGGTGGGCGGAGCGTCCGCCTATTTCATCGGCGGCGCGGTCGTCTACACACGGGCAGCCCGGCGTGGGTTGCTCTCGATTGGCCCCGGCGAGATGGCGGGGTTCAGGCCTTCCACGGAGACCTATGCCTTGTTGCTGGCACGGCGAGTCCGGCAGCGTCACGCGAGCGTATGGGGGCTTGGTGAAACGGGGGCGACGGGACCTACTGGCAATAGCTATGGAGATGCTGCGGGTCATTGCTGTATCGCCATTGCCGGACCGATGGAGTGCTCGTTAACGCTCGAGACGGCACGCACGGATCGCGTTGAAAACATGCATCTATTTGCGGCGAAGGCGCTCGAGAGTCTCGAGCTGGTCCTGGGACAAGCCCGCTGAGCGTCGTCATTTGGCCACCATTGCGGGAACAATCGGAAGGTCGGCACGTTGTCGCTCTTGTATGCTTTGCGCGGGTCTTGGTTACGGCTTCGCCTCACAACACGAGGACCTTGGATGAGTGTCATCAGCAATCTCAATACCGAGACTGCGCGCTTCAATCCGGAGGCGCAGTTCGACGATCCTGTGCAGCTTGCGGAGACGGCTGGTCTAACGCTCGGACAGAAGTACGCGACGCTGCAACGCTGGCGCGAGCTGGTCATGGAACGGATCGCGGCTACCAACGAAGGCATGCCGTCCAACGGGACGACGGGACGTGATCTCGGGCTGGTGGAAGAGATCGACGCCGCGGAGAAGGCGCTCGATGTGCAGCACGAGCAGATCCGCGCCTAAGGCCCCGGCGGCCGTCCAATAGTGGCGGCAATGGGGGCGGCGGGACATGGTTTCGCTCCATTCGTTTGTAACTCAAACACATATTCGTGCGGCATGCTTCGAAGTGTGCCTATTTCGTCCCCGCTGGATGAGCGTCGGGTTCTGGGCGAAATCCCGAAGTGGCCGGAGGTTGTGCATGGGCGGCGAAAAAAGATCGGTTCGACGTGGCGGCTCCGATATTGCCGCTCGCACGGCCGCAACGCTCAACTGGCTCGCGATCGGTGGGCTTGTCTTCGCGGCCGCCAGCGGTGTTGTCGCGGTTCGTCCGGTTGCACAACTCGAGCCGGTGTCGCGGGAGGTCGCAACTCTTCAGGTGCCTCCTTCCGGAGCTTCGGTGAATTCGTTCACCGAGGCATTATCGGCCACGGGGACAGGTGAGACGAGGTCGGAGGCTCAGGAGGCGTCGGCAGTTTCCGATGTGCCGATGGAGTTGTCTCTTACTCAAGACGTTCAGACCGCCGCTGCACCGAAAGAGAAGACGCGGCGTGTGCGGCATGCTGCCGAGAGCAAGCCGCCGGAGAAGGCGCCCGAAGGCAATGTCGTTTCCGCTCTCCAGACAACTGCGTCTGCCCCCGTCGAATCCAACACGGCGTGGAGCGAAGGCGAGATCAGGGCGGCGCGTGAAGAATGCGCTGCACTCCTGGGCAATCTTCCAGCCGAGTGGAGCGTGGCCCCGCCAATGCGCGCGATGACGTGCGGAACGCCGGGGCCGATCACATTGAGTTCCGTGGGGGCTGCGAAGGTGGCGCTCGTACCCGCGGCGACAACCAATTGTTCGACGGCGGCAGCGCTGTCTCGCTGGATGGACCAACACGTGCAGCCTGCGGCGGTGAAGCACTTCGGTGTTCCCGTTGCCCGCGTGACCATTGCGACTTCGTACGATTGCCGGAACCGCTATGGCCAGAAACAAGCGCCGCTCAGCGAGCACGCGCTTGCCAATGCGCTCGATCTGTCCAGCTTCAAGCTGACGGATGGGCGGACGGTCACTGTACTCGGGGGATGGGGGCCGACGGCGCGCGGTACGCAGGTCGCGCCGGTCCAGACGGCGGGTGCGGCCAAGACGGACAGCAAGGTGTCGCCCGTTCGCCAGCAGGAACGGATGGGGCTCGGGGCCCAATCCTTAGACGTTTCGAATGCGGCTAGGGCAAAAGTTGGGGCCGTAACGACGGTTTCGACTGCAATCGCGAAAGGCCCGGAAGCTGAGTTTCTCCGCAGCGTTCATTCGAGCGCCTGCACGGTGTTCGGCACGGTGCTCGGGCCTGAAGCGAACGAGGCGCACCGAGACCACTTCCATCTCGACATGAAGTACCGGCGGCGGAATTCGTTTTGCCAG
>CANJPN010000156.1 GCA_947475855.1 Bradyrhizobiaceae bacterium | reverse complement strand
ATCGATCATCAGATAATGACCGCAGACGGCGCGATGATGTTCGCCGCTGGCGACAAGGTCCTGTTCCGGAAGAATGACCGCCGCCATGCCGTCAAGAACGGCACGACTGGCACGGTCGTCGACTTCGATAATGGCAAAATCAACATCGCCATCGACGGGCACCCGCTGCGAATCGTCAACGTCGACCCTGCAATCTACCCGCATATCAGTCACGGATACGCGGTCACAATCCACAAGGCCCAGGGCGCAACCGTCGACCGTGCCTATGTCCTCGCATCCCGGTACATGGATCGTCATGCCGCCTATGTCGCGCTGTCCCGTCACCGCGACCGTGTCTCCTTCCACTGGAGGCGCGATCAGTTCGACGACTGGCTGGCCGTTACCCGCACGCTCGGTCGCGCGCGGCTCAAGGATACGACGCTCGACTACAAGACTACGATCCGGCAGACCATCGACCAGCTGACCGCGAGCGTCAGGAAATCTGTGGACGCCGCGAACCAGACCGCAGTCTGGGCGCAACTCTATCAGCAACAACGGCGCGAAGCTGAAGAATTTTCCGCCATGAGCACGGTCCGACGCGCTTTCTGGATCGCGACCAATATGGCTCGCTTTATCAAAGCGGGTGTTCCCACCATCACGCGCCTTCACGAACGCGAGCGCTGCCACCTTGCGGCAACATTACAGGCAGTAAAAATAAATTGGACGCAGTTGCCGATCGGCGCGAAGATCAGAGTCCCGAAGCGTCCACGGCTCGACGCAACAGTGACTCGCCCGAGTCATTTCCCCAGTCGAAAAGGGGCGCCCCGCCCAGTGTAGTTGAATAATTACCGCGCGACTCATTAACGTGGTCCAAGTTCAAGCCGCCTCTTAGTATCGCGGCATTGCGCATAGAAGCATGGCGGTCATATGCAGTCCGAGAAATTTTGCGGTTATTGATCGCTTCATGCTGCGCCGCCGCGTGACTTCGGTCATTAGAAAAGGAATCTTCCCATCTTATCTCAACAGCTGACGATGAGACGACCATGGGTATTGATGTCATAAATGATCGCCTCCTGCCGGGCCGTTACGCAGCAGTGATCGATATTTCCGGAACCATCGATGAGAATGCGATTATTGGATTCGACGAGCCCATGCAAACGCACTTCCTCCAGTCCGGCATGGAGAACAAACAGGACGGCAGCCCGTTGATTTGGCTGGGCGTAGATTTCCGAAAGTATCCGACAATGTCATCCCTGCTGGCTGGCATGGATAAGCTCAAGTTGAAATTGCTCGAGCTGGAATTTGAGCCGTGGTCGTCACCCCGTTGAGCATTCAAGCCTCGACATTATGGGGGAACCCAGATCAACCGACGCCTCCCATCACGAGGGCTCTATGAGCGTCAACGGCAGGAGACCGCAGAATTCGCCGCCATGACTGCGGCCGGCCGCGCACTCTGGATTGCCGCGAACATCGCCCGCTTTGTCAGCGGCCGCGCAGTGACTTTGGCCAAGCTCCACGAGCGCGAGCGCGTAGCACTGGCCGGCACGCTTCATACGGCACGCCGTATCGACGCATCACGGAAGGCTGATCTCCGCGCGGCAAGCGCGATCCTGATGAATCCGGCGGCGGCACAACGTCCTTCGCCCTCTCGCCCGGCCACGCCGCAACCGCCGAAGCCGAGATAGGCCGGTCCCGATCAGATTTCAGCTCCTCACGGAGGCTCCGTTCGCAGTTCTGCGATTCCGGTCCAGGCACACGCCCGTCCTCCTGATGATGGGGTCTAACCGAGCCCGTTCGCTTGCGATCAACAGTCTGCCCGCTCCATTCGCCCCCCGACGCAAAGCTGGGGGCTCCCGTGTTGCTGTGTGACGCGCTCCCTTGGGCCCGGTTTCTCACGTCCCCATCAGGACGAGCGAGGTGCTTGGCCCAAAAACAGAAAAAACGGAGCCCATCATGAGTGAGAAATCCAACAACACCAACCGGCCGACCCACGCCATCTGGCAGGTCAATGGCGAGGGCGACAAAGCGCGATGGACCCGCATCGGTGCCGCCTGGATGCACAAGGATCTGAAAGGCGCCAACCTCAAGTTCGAATGCCTGCCGATCTCGGGCCGCGTCGTGGTCCGCGAGATCAGCGAGCAGGACAACGCCAGCGAAGACGCGAACGCCGCGAGCAACGGGGGAGCAGAATGACCCGCGCACTCTCCAACCCGATCCGCATCGCAAGCCGCCGCGACTGGTGCTGGTAAGAAGCCTTCGACAAGTTCGGCTTCGATGACGGCGACGGTGTCGTTATGACAGGCGAGGTCGTCAACGCCATTGAGAACGCGGGCTTCACCGTCCACGCACAGTGCTGGGGCTTCCATAACGTCGTCATCATGTCGGTTGCCCGTGACGGCGTTTCCCAGATCCCGGCCGGAACGATTGTCGGCTACGACAAACCGCGCGGCTACCTTCCGCAGGAGATCATTGACCTCCTCGACGGCACCTTCGGACCGGTGACCGCATCAGTCCCCCCGACGAGCCGGACGCCGATTCCGAACGACGTTCTCTGCGAACTCGCCCACGCGCTGACGGTGCGGGAATGCGCTTTCAAGCAGATTCCCGTCGACCAGGAAAATGACGACGAAACCAACTACTCGGACGATGCGCAGGTCATCTTTGATGACATCTACGAAATCGTCTCCCGTGTGCTGGACATCCATGGCAGCGAGGTCGGACGATGACCGCCTTCGCAACGCCATCCTCATGGCGCCAGCCACTTCTGGCAACGCCTCAACCGCGGTACGTGCCGCGCCGTCTGCCGAACGAGTTCTATCCGACGCCGCCTGAGGCCACCCGTGCCCTCCTCTCGGTCGAGAGCTTCGACGGTGACATCTGGGAACCCGCCTGCAGCGATGGCCGGATCGCCAAGGTTCTTGCCGAGCACGGCCATAGCGTCGTGAGCACGGACCTGCATGCCTACGGTCACGGGAAACCCGGCGTCGACTTCCTGCGCGAGCGCTCACCCCGCGCGAAGCACATCGTGACGAACCCACCCTATGGCTGGGGCCTGGCCGACCGTTTCGTCCGCCGCGCACTCGATCTCACGGGCGAGACCGGCGGCAAGGTCGCCATGCTTCTCAACATGGCATCGCTCTGCCATCCGCGCCGCACCGACGAGTGGCGTGAAACGCCGCCGGCCCGGATCTACGCCGTCGACGATATCGTCTGCTGGCCCGAGGACCGTTATGGCCCTCCGCCGCCGCATTTCACCAAGCATCGCTACGTCTGGGCCGTTTGGACCCCGGAGCATAAAGGCCCGCCAGCCTTCTGGTGGCTCTCAGGCGCGGAGTTCCGTGCGCCGAAGACCAAGTATTCATTCAATCGTTTGAACCCAAGGAGATTTTCATGACCAGCAAGAATTCAATCACCACACTGATCACAATTCTCGATCAGCATTTGTTCGAGGCAAGCGGCACGGTGCAACAGGCACGCGAGGCCATCATTGCGGGCGAGAAAAACCTCGCCATCGGCACGCTGCTGCCCGTCGAGCGGGTGTGCGAGGACGCGCTCGCGATGCTGTGCGTCATACTCTCGCTCCACCAGTATGGCCGCGACATCCCTCAAGGCGGTGAACGATGAATCCGCAGGTCTGGACTTTCCGCACCATCGACGAGGACGCGTTCATCGAACGCTTCCGCCCTCGACCGAACCATCTCGATCCGAACGCATCGTATGATTTCGGTGATGGGGGGTGCCTGTTCGAGACCTACGGTCCCGAGCTGGACTTTGTCCGCGCTCAGGACCCGAGGTCCATCTGGACCATCGTCGATGACGATAATGGCCAGCCCGTCATCGAGAGCGGTATGCGCTTCGTCAATCGTCTCGGATTTCTCGTAGCCACCAATCCCGTTGAGGATCGTGTGACCTATCTCGTGGAGTGGGATTGAGCTAAGTCTCATCTGGATACGCAGCGGACGGGCATGGGGGTGTTCGCCCCTTGCCCGTCCCGAGTTGCTCTATCTATGATCATCAGAACTGAATGACGTCCAACTACCCGTCCATGCTGGATTTAATAATTATTACTCTGCTGTCGACTGCAATCGCGGTCGATCTATAGCACCGAAGCAGTGGTGGGCGCGAACATAATACTCCCTGCCTGATAGCTATCGATTGTCGGCGATCACGCCTACGCAATTATTAAAACCGCAACTTTCCGTCGCCAAAGTTCGCATCTCTCCAGCACACTTTACCGCTACCGTCCGCACTAGCGCTAATGCCAGTGCGATTACCGTTCTCATCAAGCAATTCGGCCTGAATTATTCTTTCATTTCGGAAGCTTCCGTTATTCCTGGTAATGACGCACTTGTTGACGGTTCCGTCGGGTCTCTCCAGCTCAATCACTTTACCCACTTCGTATCTTTTAAAAATGCCTTTTAGATTCATGATTTCCTCCGCCTTGGTTTTTTGATATTTACATAATACATAATTCGGCGGCGTGATGCAGTAAGAATATATTCCCAAATCAAGAATAGCGCCCGCGTCGATCTCGAATTGGGGAGCTCCTGTTTCGGCGTCGCAATATTTATGCTCTTGCGGCGTTTTTAAGCAGCAATCACGCTTCTGCATTGACAGCGGCGTATTGCTGCCGCTGTCCGAGTTTTATGCCAGTTGTGGAGCCAAGTGGCGTTACGTTTGTCTCTGCCCCTCAGAACGAAATGAAATCCACGTGCGCATCTTGCGTCGCGAACGCATCGAGGCGCTCAATGCGGGGCCAGACGGTATCGATGATGACCTCGAAAAGCACATCGGCTGGCAGGAGGCGTCCGTTGGACGCCCTCGCCCGAGCTCGCGCATCTTCAATGATCTGCGCCGGACACGTCACGGCGAACAAGGCCGTTTCATCCTTGATCGCCGAGATTCTTCTAATGACGACGTTGAGGCCAACACCGTCAGGATGCCCGATCGCAGCCAGAACGTCCGACGCCTCGATCAAGTGCCAACTGACCTCGACCGTGTTGCAATCGAACCGGCGGGGGCCGCTGTGAAACGGAATTCCCAAGATCGCGCGGGACATTCTGTCTTTTCGCAGGACCGCGCAGGCGTCGAATATCAGAACCGCCTCGATCGCGCTCGCCACCAATTCCGCATCACACTCCATGTCGATGAGGGTGCTCTTGTAGCACGACTGCGGAATTGCAATCATCACCTGCATCCGACCGCCGTCCGCGTCGCGCTTCGCAAGGACGCGCACCTCGCGCATGAAAGCGGGATCGATCGCCGACGCCTCCTCCCACAATACGACGGTCTCGGCATCGGTCTCGATTGTCAGGATCTGCTCGGCCTCCCTCGCCGCTCTGTCGTGAACTTCAGACATGAGAACCTCCATTCGTCCGATGTCTGGCCCTCATATTGGTCGCGCGACTGATCGTTCAACGATCGCGCCTGCCTGAACCTGAGCCTACTTCCGACCGCCTTGCATCACAGGCCTGAATGCATTTTCCAGCTGTTCCCGCGAATATTTTCGGCGCGCGGAAGCTCGGTTCAATCCAACCCGGCTCTGACGCGTCCTCTCGATGGATCGTCGTCGCTCGGGACCTCGCGGGACATGTCGAACCCTGCGGGCGAGCAGTGACCGTCGGCTGGAGCTGCCCTTGTGGGCGGGCGCTCCGCCGATGCTCCGTCGCAGATTTTTTGTCTTGTTGCCCATCCCGGCAGAACTCGCGAAGCCGATCGGGTCTCACGGTCTTCTCACGCCAGCTCCGTATCGAACCTCGGGCTCTATCGGGCACAACGCACACGCACGTCCTTGGATGATGGGGTCTAACCGGACCCGTCCGCCGGTTCAACGCGGCTCGCTTCCTCCGCTGTGCTCCGTGCAGCTCCGCCCCTCCGGTGCGCTGACGCGCAGCGTTTGATCCGGCGTCCTATGGGTCCGGTTTTCACGATCCCATCAGGACGAGCGAGGTGCTTGGCCAGAACCCGAACAACGGAGCAAAACCATGAGTGAGAAATCCAACAACACCAACCGGCCGACACACGCCATCTGGCATGTCAACGGCGAAGGCGAAAAAGCGCGATGGACGCGCATCGGGTCCTCGTGGATGCACAAGGACAAGAAGGGCTCCAACCTCAAATTCGATTGCCTGCCCCTGACGGGCCGCGTCGTTCTCCGCGAAATCACCGAGCAGGACAACACCACCGAGGACTTCAACGGCGCAAGCCAAGGGGGTGCGCAATGACCCCCGCACTCTTCACCGCCAATATCGAAGACGCCTTCGACCTCTTCATCGGCACCGCGATCGGGCGCGCCGAGCAGCTCTGGGAGCTGGACGGCGAGATCGCCTTCCGCAGACGCGGCGGCATCATCGAGACCTTCGACGCCGAACTGGGTTTCACGGGAGGTCAGTCATGACCTCCCCCACTCTCAAGAATTACCGCGTGTGGTTCTGCAGCGTCGACTGGTACTGGATCGACGTCGCGGCCACGAGCAAGCAATCCGCCATCGCCGAGGCCCAGGACCTGCAGGCCGAGCACGGCGAAGACCCGACCAAGGGATTCGTCTTCGACATCAACCAGGGCGGCATCGACGGCTGGACCGCAGAGGAGGAGGAATGACGCCCACCGGTGCCAGCGGTGCCGGCTGCAAGGCGAAGGTCCGCGCCATACCACGGTAAACCGTGGTCGGCACGGACCTGCACGCGCCCGTGCGGTGGTCTCAATCGATCAACTCGGGTTCCCGGCTTTGCTGCGCGGGTACGGCCTGGCCAGTTCTCGCCGCACTTGAAATGTCCCCGCGCAGCTCTTGAAGCGCGGTGGTGAGTTGAACCGCGACCTTGTGAGCATCGAACGGATCGAGATTCTTCGCGACCCAACACGTGCCACCATTGCGCAGGTAAAGAACGACGCCATCGGTGAAGCGATCGCAACCATTTTTCTCTGGCGACACGTGCTGCTGTTTCTCGATGGAAATGATTTCGCTGACTTTACCGTCCACGCGATCGTGGTCCCTCGGAGCCGACGCAAATCCGAGCGGCGCGAGAATAAGCCCGTCCCGATGGAAGAGCAGTTGCCGGCGCTTTTGAGGAACGCCCACCTCATTCAACAATGCCCCCGCGCACAGTATGGCGATAGGCAACAAGAGCAGCTTTGCCGAGAGCGCCGCTGCGCAGACCAGCGAGATGACGCCCGCCACAGTCAGCACCATCATGGTCACAGCCCAGATATTGAGAAGCCACAGTCTTCCCTCGGTCCATTCGAGACCGGAGACCGTCAGCTGACCATTGCTGTCGCGCTTTTCAATGCGGTGACAGGTAAACATGGCTTATCTCCTCTCGATTGCCAGACGCTGCATGTAAATCGGTGGACGCCCCGGGATCAGGACCAGCTGCAGCCCCGTCTCGCGCGCGAACCACTTCGTGATCTCGTTGGCCTCCAGCAGCCGCACGCTGCGGAGGTTCTCGCGGCGCCCCATGTCGCCGTGCGCCATGGCGCCGCCGGATACGCGGATCTCCTGCCGCTCCATCACCTGCGTCATGCCGAGCATCTTCGAGAGATGCTCGGTGGTCGTGATATCGGAGTTGCCGAAGGCCTGGACGATCCCCGCGTTCCCCAGAAACGTCTCCCAGGAATGCGGGTAATGGGTCTTGAGCTGGGTAAGGTCCTGCAGCACAGACCACAGTTTGACACCACTGCCCGCGATGAGGCCGGCCGCCGCCTCGATCGACCGCATGTGTCCGAGGGCCGGAAACTCCTCAAGGATGAACCAGACCGGCATTTCGCGCGGCGCAGGCGCGCGCTCCATCGCGGCCAGAGCTTGCTGCACGACGAGGCGCAGCCAGCGATAGTGGGTCGCCATGCGCATGCCGGGCAGCACGAGATAGATCGTGATCTTGCCCGAACGCAGATCGGTCAGCTTGAAATCCGACCGCTCCGTGATGCGCACAATGTCGTCAAGCGGCGCGGTCTGCTCCTGCGCCGTCGACAGGATGCTCTGAAGCTCACGGCCGCCGGCCTCGCACTTGCCCAGAAGCGATGCGCCGATATTGGCGACGACGCCATCGAACGCCGTCGACTCCGTCATGGCGGTAAACAGCCGCTCGAACTCGGGCGGCGTGAAGTTCAATGCCCGACGCACGGTGCGCAGCGTGGCCCCGCGCGGGTCAGTCACCAGAAGATGAAGGATGATCCCTTTGATGAGGTTCTTCGCGCTGTCCGTCCAGTGCGGGTCTTTCGCGTTGCCCACGATCAACGCGTCCGCGAGCTGCGCCGCGTCCGCCGCAACATGCTCGGGCCGGCCCATGCCCAACTCCAAGAAAGGATTATGGGATGCCTGCGGCGCTCCGGTCTCGCCGAACGGGTCGAGCACGTAGACGCGCTGCCCCATCCGCCGACGGTCGTCGGCAGTGGCCCGCGCGAGTTCACCCTTGGGGTCCAGCACCACGACGGAGCCGGGATAGCGGCGCAGGTTGGGGATCAATACGGTCGATGATTTACCGGCCCGGGAGCCCGCCACCGTGACCACGTGGCGGTCATCCATCCGGCCGAGAACCCGGTTTTGCCAATGCCCCAGCAGCAACATGCCGGGCTTCCAGTCCCAGGTCGGCCCGAGCTGGGTCGGATGCCCCCACATCTGCGATGGGGGCATCTCAAGACGGTTCGCAATACCCGAACCACGCGGCGGAAATTCTGAAACGGCCATTGCTAATTGTTCCCCTCGGAAGGCTTACGCTGACGCCTCCGGCGTCGCGTTCCGCCGTCTCGTGATGTTGATTGCCGCCTTTCGGCGTGCACGGCACTTGGGGATGGGGCGCACAGAAGTAAACGCGCAGGGGAATTCGCGGACGCGCCCGAATACTCGGGCATGCTCAGGGAGGTTACAGTCGAAATTATTTTCGCATCTTCGATGAAACTGACTTCTGATGCCGCCTTGCATCACCGGTCGGCCGCGAAGGCACAGGATGCCGCAGTTCCTATGCGCCGTTGTCAATGACGCGGCCGTCAGTTTGGCGTTCATACTTCTTACTGAGCCTAGCCTATGCCAGTATCGACAGATGCAAAATATTCCTCACGTACTGCACCCGTCTCATCAACATGTGCAACCAACAGCGTCTTACATTTACGCACTGAAGCAAGAACCCTTTGGTCTATCTCATCTAGCAACATCTCTTCGCTGGCATCTACATATGTGACCATGATGCAATTGCCATCAACAAGACGGAATGACTTGATTCTCTGCCCTTCGCCTATTTTTGCGAATGCCACTTCGTCGCGCTGATTGAGAGAGAAATATCCGATCATGCGATTTTGTTAGGCTTCTGGCCAGCACGAATACTTGCAACCCTTTGCATTGATGCGGACATTTCCTGTCTTTCTGCGTTTCTTTTGCTATCGTTTTCGATAGAAGTGGAAACTGCTGCAAATGCTCCTACTAGCGGAGACATTAGAGTTGCTCCCGCACCGGCCGCAAACGGAAGGGAAAGAAGCGCGCCAGCAAGAGAACTTGGTACAATGTAACTTCCTGCGGCTTGAACGGCCAATCCGATGACCGCGGGTATGCCAAACAATGCAACACCAACTAGCGCTGTCGCGGCTGTCACACCGATAAAAACTTTCCAGGGAGACGGCCGATCCAGCAGTTCTTTGGCGGCACTGAGCTTGGTATCTGCGTACGTTTTCAACTCATCGCCGGACAGGAACCTTCTCATTTCTCCAATCTCGGTTTCTACGGCTTGAATCAATTTCGGCTTAGAAAAGTGATCTCCAAATACGCCCATGCCTTGCCCTTTGGTTGTTTAACATATTATACAACATTACTACCAAGGGTTCACTAGGACAACATTCCTTAGCTGGCTCCTGATGTGCGTCCACGCGTGGTCCGACTCGATTGAGCGTGTTCTGCTTTCTACTAGCTAGCTGTTCCCCAGCAGCGTTCGCGAAATTGAACCGGGCTCCGCTTCGCGCTCGCCTTTGCCGGTGACGCCCCTCTTGTCCACGCCTCACCCGTGCGGTGCCTGAGGTCCGAGGCGGCCAAGGCTGAACCGTTGGCCTCGGGACCTGCCCGCACTCGACCGCAGCATCGCATCTGTCTCCCCTGATCTGCCAATCCCCATCGCGGGCGGCTCGCCGACCTCCGGCAAACGAGGTCGGCATCGCTCGCGCCCGCAACCGCTCCACCCTCCTTGATCGAGCGAGAGAGATTCGGGCTCCGCTTCGCACTCGCCTTCGAAGTCGCGATCAATCGTTGCCGGCTGATCGGTCAGCGTTTCCCCCCCCCTACTTGGGGATCGGCCCTTGAGGGTGGAACCTGCGGTCCGAAAATAATTTCATGCCGGCCTTCCGGAAAATGGTTCTGCCAGGTGATACCGCGCGAGCCAATGCGAACCCATGCTCGGCCATGCGCGAATATTGCGAAATTTAAACCGAAAACAACATTGGGACCACCACACCTGCAAACGAAAACACTGAAGCTGATGATGATGCAGAGGTGGTGAAAACAGAAGGGTAGCGAGATGTGGATTTGATTTCGAAATCAAATCCGATCCTCGCCGGGAGGAAGGCGCTCCGCTTTCCCCCGGACCCCTTCCGGTCAGGACGCTGACGCGCCCCGAACCCAACTGTGATGAGGCGAAGGATGCCACGCAAACGGACACACGAAGACACCCCTCGCACCCACATGGTCTCGGCACGGCTGCGCCCCGAGACCTATGCGCGGCTGACCGAGGAGGCTGCAAATCTCGGGCTCTCCCGTGCCGGCTACATTGAGCACCTGGTCGAGAACAAGCGGGTGGAGGCATCCCTCGGCGGCGGCTCGTCGCTCTCCGTCCCGCTCCTCAACGAGCTGAAGCGTCTCGGGAACAACCTGAACCAGATCACCCACGCGGTGAACTCGGGGCTCCCGCCGGACACGATGATGGCGGCGGTCACGCTCCGGGATCTCCTCAAGGTGCTGCTCGACCACGAACTGGCTGCCGGACGCAGTGTAGCCGCACCGGCCCCAAAGCCGACGCCCAAGCCGACCGAACCGGAACAGAGGATACCCAGCCATGATCCCCCGGCTTCATCCACGGGGCACGAGTTTCAAGGGCGCCTGCGCCTATATTTTGCACGACGCCTCCAAAGCCAGGACGGATGATCGTGTCGAATGGGCGATGACCCACAACCTCGCGACCGATAATCCGAACCAGGCCTGGTACGAGATGTACGAGACCTACGCCGCCCAGGGTGCCCTGAAGGCAGCGGCGGGAAAGGACGCGCGCGGGCGGAAGAACAACTCGCCCGTTCTGCACTACACACTTTCCTGGCACCCGAGCGACCAGCCGACAGAAGAGCAGATGAAGGACGCTGCCAAGTCCAGCCTGAAGGCCCTCGGTCTCTCGGAGCATGAAGCCTTGATCGCCGGCCACAATGATAAGGACCATGCGCATGTCCACATCGTCGTGAACACGATCCACCCTCAGACGGGCATGACCGCTCCGATGAAGTTCCAGAAGCTCGCGCTCTCCCGATGGGCCGAGGCCTACGAGCGCGAGCACGTATAGCGCGACAATCTGGGTGAGAACGGCGCGTCAATCAGGATGAGACGAGGCGGCCGAGCGAAGTGATGATTGACGCTGGCCGCGCCATTGGCAAGCGCTTTGATTGACGTTCCGCGTCAATCAGCGTCTGGTTTGTCGGTTTTCT
>CANJPN010000155.1 GCA_947475855.1 Bradyrhizobiaceae bacterium | reverse complement strand
ACTTTCCTCAGCTGCAAACAATTTTACTGGTTGGACCGCCGTGGCCGATCTGATCCTCCAAGTAAACGAGCAGCTTGCCTTGGCGCCTTCCTTCACGCACACGGACGTCGTTTCCGCTTCGTTGACCCGTGTTTTCGACTGGGGCATAAAACTCGACACCCAGGCAACACGAATCTACAGCGAGACTGTCGTGATTAAAGTCGATAAGCTCAACCATCCTAGATGGTGCAACCCAAACAACAGCAATGAATCAAATGGGTTCACCCTACTTGGCAATCTGGGCCTCGGCGAAGTTATAAAGATGGGCTTGGGATCGATCGATCGTGCAGACACTGGTCTGACTCCGGCATCCGGTGACAAGTCTGCTTTCGGCACCACGATAGAATTCCAAATAATCAAGGGCGTTAACGCAAGCGGCCCGACGTGGAAACTCTCCTCTTTCGAAGGCCCAGGAAAGTTCTTCACGACTGAGCGAAACGACACGCACAAGCTCACTATTTCATTCTCCAAAGAGGCGGACAAACCTACGGCGACAGGGGAAGCGATAGGGAAGAGCAGTGCAGCACAGAATGCGACTGCCCAAAACCAAAAACTTAATCTGCAAAGTTTGAACTCCGCACTCAGACAGCTTCGGCTGCCGGCCCGTTAGTGGTTCTGCAACCGCGCATCACACCCCAGGGCAGGTGGCGGTAACGCCACCGTCCACCACAAGCGTCGTGCCGGTGACATAGGCGGCCTCGTCGCTCGCGAGGAACAACGAGGCATACGCGACATCCCAACCCGTACCCATCCGGCCGATCGGAATCACCGACGTTCGTGCATCGGCGTACTCCTGCGCGGTATTGAACCCCTTGTAGAGATAATTGGCCTTTCCCTTCACCGGGCGGCGTGTGAACGGAGTGTCAATGTAACCCGGCAAGATGCAGTTCGCGCGAACCCCTTTGCCGGCGTTCTGCAACGCGATGTTCTGCGTGAACCCGATCAGCGCAGACTTGCCCGCCGCATAGACAGCCATCGGCGCATTGAGATGGCGGATGCCGCCGATCGATGAGACGTTGACGATCGCACCACCACCTTGCGCGATCATGTGGGGAACGGCCGCGCGACAGCTCAGCATTGCCGAGGTGACGTTCAGGCCCATCATCTCGTTCCAGTCGTCGAGCGTAATATTGTCGAGCGACCGGCCGGTGCCCTGGCCACCGACGTTATTGTGAAGAACATCGATGCGGCCGAACGCATCCATACAGGTCTTGATGGTGCGAGCGACATCAGCCTCGTCCACCGCATTGGCGGCAATCGCCTTCGCGGTGCCCCCGACCGACGCGATAATGTCGACGGTCTCCTGGGCGGCAATTTCTCGATTATCAACGACGAGAACCTTGGCGCCTTCAACGGCGTAGAGCACTGCCGCGGCTTTGCCATTGCCCCAACCGGGCAGAACGGAGCCGCCACCGATCACGACCGCCACCTTGCCGTCGAGCCTGCCGCGGCCTTTCGGTACCTGCGCAATATCCTCGGCCATCCGGGCCTCCCTGTTCACGACGTCGCGAAACGCTGCCCCCGCAGACGAGGCTTATGGCTCCTCGTTCCGCGGGGGATTGAAACGTCGTTTCAGTGTTGGCCCGGCTCAGTGGCGCGTCAAGCCTTGGGCTTGGGCGGCGGTGGCGGCGTCCACGCGTCGAACACGTCGCCGGCGACGACGCCGGCACTCGCAGCCCACTCGGCAGCCGCGATCTTCTGGCCGCCGGGAGCACGCACCCGCTTGACGATGATCGAGCCACCCGATGCTGCGACGACCATGCCGTCGCCGGAAATCGCTGTGACTTGGCCCGGATTGCCCGTCCCGGTGCCCAGCGCGCTGTCGTAAATGTCGAGCTTAACGCCCTTGATCGTCCCCCACGCGCCCGGTGCAGGGTTTGCTGCGCGGATCGTGTTGTAGAGATCGGCTGCCGGCTTCTTCCAGTCGAGCTGGGCTACGTCCTTCTTGAACCAGCTCTCATAGGAACCATCGGCGAGCCGCTGGTCGTGTTTCAAGAGCACGCCGGCCTTGACCATCTCGAGGCCCTCGATCATCGCATCGACGCCCATCGGGAACAGCTTCTTGAAGTAGACGTCGCCGAGCGTCTCGTCGGCGCCGATCTCGACCGACTTCTGGATCAGGATCGGACCTTCATCGAGCCCTTCGTTGGGCCAGAAGATCGACAGCCCCGTCCGCTTCTTGCCCATCGCGATCGGCCAGTTGATCGACGACGGCCCGCGATGCGCGGGCAGGAGCGAGGGGTGGTACTGGAAGGTTCCATACTTGGGCGTGTCGAGCACGGGCTGCGGCACGAACAGCAGCACGTAGGCCATCATGCAGACGTCGGAGTTGAACGACTGCATCAAGGTGAGCGCCTCCGGCGTCTTCCAGCTCGTAGGCTGGTGGACGGGCAGGCCCTTCTCACGGGCGAAGACCTTCATGGGATCTTCGGGCCGGCCAGCCTTGTCCGGCGCGCAGCAGACGGCGACGACGTTATCGCCACGCTCGAGCAGTTTCTCCAGCACGGCCTTGCCAAATGCTTCCTGGCCATGAACGACGATGCGCATTGTTGGTGACCTCGAGGGATCTGATGTTGAAGTACGTGATTGTTCGGTGACCGGTCGCGTTCGGTGATCGAACGGAGCTGTGGTGGATCCAGCCACCACTCGCCGTTGGCAAATCACCACTCAAGCAGTCACTCCGCAGCGGTGACCTTCTTGACCGGCGCTGTGGCACCGGCGGCAGCCAGCGCCTTGATGTCGTCGGCAGAGTAGCCCAAGCTCGCCAGCACCTCGTCGGTGTGCTCACCCAGCAGCGGTGAACGCTGAACATTCGCAGGGCTATCCGACAACTTGATCGGGTTACCGACCGTCAGATACTTGCCGCGCTTGGGATGATCGACCTCGACGACGGTGCCCGTCGCGCGGAGCGACTGATCCTCGGCCAGCTCCTTCATCGAGAGGATCGGACCGCACGGGATATCGAACTCGTTCAGGATATCCATCGCCTCGAGCTTCGTCTTCGTCATCGTCCACTGCTCGATGCGATTGAAGATGCCCCTGAGACGCGGCAGGCGTGCCTTCGGCGTCGCGTAATTCGGGTCGGTCTTCCACGTCGGCTCGCCGATCACGTCACAGATCTTTTCCCACACCGGCGCCTGAGTGATGAAATAGATGTAGGCGTTCGGATCGGTCTCCCAGCCTTTGCACTTCAGGATGTCGCCGGGCTGTCCGCCACCGGAATCGTTCGCCGCGCGCGGCGTCGCCTCGCCGAACGGAATGCCCTCGCCAAATTGGCTGTATTCGGTGAGCGGCCCCGCTGCCAGACGCTGCTGATCGCGCAATTTCACGCGGCACAGGTTGAGAACGCCGTCCTGCATCGCGCAGGTCACCCGCTGCCCCTTGCCGCTCATCGTGCGCTGGTAGAGCGCTGCAGTGATGCCGAGAGCGAGATGAAGCCCCGTGCCGCTGTCGCCGATCTGCGCGCCGGTCACGAGCGGAACGCCGTCGCGGAAGCCGGTCGTCGAGGCAGCACCGCCCGTGCACTGCGCGACGTTCTCGTACACCTTGCACTCCTCATAGGGGCCCGGACCGAAGCCCTTCACCGAAGCGTAGATGATCCGCGGATTGAGCTCTTGGATGCGTTCCCACGTCAGCCCCATGCGATCCATCGCGCCGGGCGCGAAGTTCTCGACTATCACGTCGCACTGTTTGATCAGCCGCTCCAGGATCTCGAGACCCTTCTTGTTTTTGGAATCGATCGTGATCGAGCGCTTGTTGTGGTTGAGCATCGTGAAATAGAGGCTGTCGGCTCCTGGCACATCGACGAGCTGACCGCGCGTGATGTCTCCAACACCTGGACGCTCGACCTTGATGCAGTCCGCTCCGAACCAGGCGAGAAGCTGCGTGCAGGTCGGGCCCGATTGCACGTGCGTGAAGTCGAGGATCTTGACGCCTTTCAGGGCCTGGGACATGTGACGATCGCCTTCTGTTGCTGGTGGTTGCCCCGCCTTCAGCGCGAGCGTCCCACCGATTGGGATTTCAATTCTTCAATTCCGGCGTCTCGCCCCGAGTGGACACCAATTCGGCCATCTCGCGCGCTCCGCCGCCTTGCGCACGCAAGCCAGCCGCAACGCCCGCTCGATCTGGCGTCGTGCGATTCTGGCTTGCTTTCCACTTGCCTTGGATACGGCCGATCGGGATCTCGATGCCGACGATGCCGCGAAGCTGGGCTTCGACAAAAGCCTCCGGCGCATCACCGACTTGCCATGGCTCGGGAAGGTCCCGTTCCTGCTGGCGGGTCAGCGCTTCCAACTGACCGCGAATCCACGCCGCATCTTCCCTGATTTGCGGACGGCCCCAAACGTGCACCGCGACGTAATTCCACGTTGGCACGACGCGGCCCGTCTCGCGCTTGCTCGGATACCACGACGGCGTGACGTAGGCGCTCGGACCTTGGAACACGACGAGGCACTCTCCAACCGTTGCCAGCTCGCTCCACAAGGGATTGGCACGGGCTACGTGGCACTTCAGCGTGCCCAGCGCCGTCAGCCCCCCATCGAGCACGAACGGGATTGGATTGGCGTCGAGCCCGCCCGCCCCCGAGGAGACGAGCAGTCCCAACGGGTTCGTCCGGATCAGATCATGCTGAATATCCAGCCGATCCTCGCGGAAATGGGCAGGCAGATACACGTTTGCGCTCCACACGGCTAACGGCCGCCCCTCCGGCGACCAGGCAAGGTCGGTTCGTTCAGGCCTTCTTGCCGACGACGCTCTGCGGGTTCAGATTGCCGATACGGCCGCTCTCCGTTCCGGCATTTTCGTCGATCACGGCGTTGACCAACGTCGGCTTGCCCGATGCGATTGCTTCCTTCACTGCCCGCGACAGCTCGTCGGGAGATGTCGCGTAGACGCCGATTCCACCGAACGCCGCCATCATCTGGTCGTAGCGTGCGTCCTTCACGAAAACGGTCGGTGCGACATCATCGCCGCCCGTCGGATTCTTGTCGGTACCGCGATAGATGCCGCCATTGTTGAAGACGACGATGCAGACCGGCAGCTTGTACCGGCAGATCGTCTCGATCTCCATGCCGGAGAAGCCGAACGCGCTGTCTCCCTCGACTGCGAGGACCGGTTTGCCCGTCTCGACGGCAGCCGCCACCGCGTAGCCCATGCCGATGCCCATGATGCCCCAGGTACCCACGTCGAGCCGCTTGCGAGGCTGGTAGATATCGATGATCGAACGGGCGAAATCGAGCGTGTTTGCGCCTTCATTGACGAGGATGACGTCTGGCCGCTCCTGGACAATGCGTTTCAATGCACCAAGTGCCCCGTGGAAATCCATAGGTACGTTGTTGTTCTGCAGGCGGGGCGCCATCTTGGCGATATTGCCGTTGGCCTTCTCGCGGACGACGCTGGTCCACGCTTCCGGCGCCTTGGGCCAGCTATTGCCCATGCCCTTCAGGAGCGCCGCCACGCACGAAGCGATATCACCGACGACGGGCGCGGCGATCTCGACATTCGAATCCATTTCCTTGGGATCGATATCGATGTGAATGAACTTCTGGCTGCCCGGCGCGCCCCAGGTCTTGCCCTTGCCATGCGATAGCAGCCAATTGAGGCGCGCTCCGATCAGCATCACCACGTCGGCTTCCTTGAGCACCGTCGAACGGGCCGCGCTTGCGGACTGCGGATGGTTGTCGGGCAGCAGCCCCTTGGCCATGCTCATCGGCAGGTAGGGGATCCCGGAGGTCTCGACGAGAGACTTGATATCGGCATCGGCCTGGGCATAGGCGGCGCCCTTTCCGAGGATGATCAACGGCTTCTTTGCCGACTTCAGCAAGTCGAGAGCGCGTGTAATCGAGGCGGGCGCTGGAATGTAGGCGGGAGCCGGATCGATAACCTTGACCAGCGACTTCGCACCGAGGTCGGCGTCCATCGCCTGGCCCAGAAGCTTCGCCGGCAGGTCGAGATAGACGCCACCTGGACGCCCCGAACAGGCCGCACGAATGGCCCGCGCGACGCCGATGCCGATATCCTGAGCGTGCAGAACCCGGAATGCCGCTTTGCACAGCGACTTGGCGACGGCGAGCTGATCCATTTCTTCGTAGTCGCCCTGCTGCAGGTCGACGATCTCCCGCTCGGAGGACCCCGAAATCAGGATCATCGGGAAGCAGTTCGTCGTGGCATGCGCGAGCGCGTTGAGGCCGTTGAGGAAACCCGGTGCCGATACCGTGAGGCACACGCCGGGCTTTTGCGTTAGATATCCCGCGATCGAAGCTGCGTAACCCGCATTCTGCTCGTGGCGGAACGAGATCACGCGCAGACCGGATGCCTGGGCGAGCCGGCCGAGGTCCGTCACGGGAATACCCGGCACATGATAGATGGTCTTGATGTCGTTGAGCTTCAGCGCATCGATGACCAGATGGAAGCCGTCGGTCAGGTTTTGCGTAGTCGTTTCAGCAGCCATTAGTTTCCTCCTGCTCGATCTCATCCCCCGTCAGCATCTGACGGCTGCCGTCGCGACGACGGCGAGTAGTCTTCTTGGCCCCAACGCTGCCCTCGATGCCACCGCACCGGTGAACAGTTGAAATTCCGGATCAATCCAGATCTACGTGGCGCTCCACGTGATCCCGCAGTTTCAGCGTGTGTTCCCGCACGAGACGCTCGGCCCGCTCGGTGTCGCGCGCTTCGAGCGCAGCGATGATTTCCTTGTGATCCACGACCGACCGATGCGCGCGATCCTGCTCGAAGATCGTCCGCTGTCGTATGGCGCGAACATGGATGAACAAACCCTTGGTAATTTCTTCGATCAACGGACACTTGCCAAGCGCGATGATCGCCTGGTGGAACTTGATGTTGGCGTCCGAGTACTCGCCCATGCGTCGCGCCATATCGTCGTGGCTGAACTGATCCACCAGTTCATGCAGAACGGCCAACTCTTCGTCGCGCGCACCTTTCGTCGCCAGTCTCGCCGACATACTTTCAAGCGCGGCCCAGACCGTGATCATATCGAGAATCTCGGCTTTGGTTTTGCGAACGATATAGATGCCACGGCGCGGCACGATGCGCACGAGACCTTCCTGATCGAGCTGAGCCAAAGCCTCGCGCAACGGAGTGCGCGAAATGCCGAACTTCTGCGACAACTCTCGCTCGTCCAGTCGCAGCTCCGCGTCGTTGGAGTAGATGTTCATCTCCGTGATAGCCTGCTTCAAAGAAGCGTAAATGCGCGCCTTGAGGCTCACGCTCTCTTCGATCGGATTGATTCTCAGGCTGACACCGGACATTGCTGCGATGCCTCATGAAACTGGGTTTGCGCGTTCAAAGAATGCAGCTCGCGCACCTCGAACAGGTATCTGGCATGCCAGATTCCACCGTCTGTACACCCCGACCACCGCGCACGCAATAGAGGCTGCACCTCAGTACGCCTGCCGATTGGTTTTTGTTGCATTGCAAAATGCCTGGAACGTTCGATGGCCGGATTGATACCTACCCCTTTCGTCCGCTTGGCACCCCTGTAAATTCTGCATATGGTATGCCACCAGTACCGTTTCGGACGCTACTTCTAAAGCAACCAACAGATATGCGACGTCGCAGGGCCAAGGCCCAGTGAGTGGCGCAATCTCGGCGGAAGATCCGATGGGGCGAATGAATTCAGCCGTGTTCTATCTCCTCACGGAGAACGGACTGCGGAGACGGAGCGATGACAGCTCCGACCGATAATCCGGAGGGAGGCTTACTAGGGATGGAAGAGATCCAGTCGCTGATCGGCGGCTTTCAGGTAGCGTTGTCCTGGTACAATCTCGTCCTGATGGTGATCGGGATTCTCCTGGGCGTCATTATCGGAGTCTTGCCGGGCCTTGGCGGCGCGAATGGTGTCGCGATCCTGCTGCCGCTGACATGCTCGATGCCGCCGACGTCGGCGATCATCATGCTCTCATGTATCTACTGGGGTGCGTTGTTCGGCGGTGCGATAACCTCGATCCTGTTCAATATTCCCGGTGAACCCTGGTCCGTCGCCACCACCTTCGACGGCCACCCCATGGCTCAGCAGGGGAGGGCCGACGAGGCTCTGACCGCTGCATTCACCTCGTCGTTCGTCGGTGCGCTGTTCGCCGTCATACTGATCACGTTCCTGGCCCCGCTCATCGCGAAATTCGCATTGCAGTTTGGGCCAGCGGAATTCTTCTCGGTCTTCTTCCTGACGTTTGCGAGCTTCATCGGCATGGGCAAGGGAAGCCCATTCAAAGTGATCGCAGCGATGTGCCTTGGCTTTGCGCTCGGCGCCGTCGGCCTCGACAAGATGACCGGCTCGCTCCGTCTGACCTTTGGTCACGAAGAACTGCTTGGCGGCTTCGACTTCCTGATCGCCGTGATCGGCTTGTTCGGAATTGCCGAAATCCTCTCCTCTGTCGAAGGTGGCCTCAAGTTCCAGGGCGCGGCGGCCACTATCCGCCTGGATGCAGTCCTGCAGACGTGGAAACGCCTGTTCGGCTTATGGGCGACCTCGCTCAAGAGCTGCATCATCGGCTGCTGGATGGGTATCACGCCGGGCGGCGCGACCCCCGCGTCGTTCATGAGCTACGCACTGGCGAAGCGATTCTCGAAGAACGGCCACAACTTCGGCAAAGGTGAGCTTGAAGGCGTGGTCGCGCCTGAAACCGCAGCTCATGCGGCGGGAACAAGCGCACTGTTGCCGATGCTGACCTTGGGAATTCCGGGCTCACCGACGGCGGCTGTTTTGCTCGGTGGCCTGATGATCTGGGGCTTGCAGCCCGGTCCGATGCTGTTCGTGGAACAGAAGGATTTCGTCTGGGGCCTGATCGCCTCGATGTATCTGGGGAACCTCGTCGGTCTCGTCATCGTGCTGACGTGCGTGCCGCTTTTCGCAGCCATTCTGCGTGTGCCGTTCTCGATCATTGCACCGGTCATTCTCGTCATCTGCGCCGTCGGCGCCTACACCGTGAAGAACAACATGTTCGACGTGTGGATGATGCTGGCCTTCGGCCTCGTCGGATACACGTTCAACAAGCTCGGATATCCGATCGCGCCCTTGGTGCTGGCCATCGTGCTCGGAGACAAGGCCGAGGAGTCGTTCCGGCAGGCACTCCTCGGCAGTGGCGGAAGCCTCGCCGTGTTCTGGTCGAACTGGCTTGTCGGTTCCATCATGACGATCGGTATGCTGCTGCTGTTCTGGCCTCTGATAGGCCCCGTTGTCGCACGCCTGAAGGGTTCGGGCCCCCGTGTCGACGCCGGCGGCGGTCTGGCGCTCGCTTCGCCAATTCCGACACCCGGTGTGTGCGCAGAACTGTCGCCTGCCGTGGCCCCATCTCCGTCGGAAGCCGCTATGCCAGCTCGCCTGCGTCAACTTCGCGGCGAGAACGCCGAATTGAAGCGTCGCCTCGCCGAGGCGATCATCGACGCCGATCAGCGCGTGGCGATGACAGTGGAAGAACTCGAAGCAGAGAACCGTCATCTTCGGGATCGGCTCACATTCTATGCATCCCAGAACGACAGGTCGAAGCCAAACTAGGCTTCGACCGACAGCACCCGATCTAATCCCTGAATAGAATATCGAGACACCAAGGATGGAAGCCGCCATGCAAAGAACCCGCACTGCCTTTGCCATAGGACTAGCCTATGGCGTCACGATCCTCGGAGGCCTTCCGGCCGCCATGGCCCAAGCCTGGGAGCCGACCCGGCCGGTCAACTTCGTGATCCCCGCTGGCACGGGCGGCGGCGCCGATCAGATGGCGCGCTTCCTCCAGGGCATCGTGACGAAACACAGCCTCATGAAGCAACCCCTGGTCGTCGTCAACAAAGGCGGCGGCGCAGGTGCCGAGGGCTTCCTCGAAATGAAGAACGCCAAGGCGGACCCACACAAGATCGTCATTACGCTGTCGAACCTTTTCACCACGCCGCTCGGAACCGGCGTGCCGTTTTCGTGGAAGGAATTGACCCCGGTTGCGATGTTGGCTCTGGACCAGTTCGTGCTCTGGGTGAATGCGGAAACGCCCTACAAAACGGCAAAAGAATACATCGACGCCGTGAAGGCGGGCGACGACCGCAAGTTCAAGATGGGCGGCACAGGCTCCAAGCAGGAGGACCAGATCATCACGGTGGCGCTGGAGAAGCTCACCGCGCCCAAGAAGTTCACGTACATCCCCTACGCCGGTGGCGGCGCCGTGGCGACACAGCTCGTCGGCAAGCACGTCGACTCGACCGTCAACAATCCGATCGAGGCGGTGTCCCAGTGGAAGGCCGGTGCACTCAGGGCGCTCTGCCTGTTCGATGCCAAGCGCTCCATTTACACGACGAAGGTTACCGCCACGCAGGCGTGGTCCGACATCCCGACCTGCAAGGAAAGCGGCGTCGAGACAGAGTACCAGATGCTGCGCGGCATCTTCATGGGCCCCGGCGCAACGCCCGCGCAGGTCGCTTTCTATGTCGACCTATTCAAGAAGGTCATGGCGACGGACGATTGGAAAAAGTTCATGGAGGATGGCGCCTTCAACCAGACCTTCATGGCCGGCGACGACTTCACCAAGTGGGTCGCGGCCAACGACAAGCTGCACTACGACCTCATGAAAGAAGCGGGCTTCCTGGCAGCCGGCAAATAAACTCGAAGGCCGGGTCGAAGCTTCGCCCGCGTCCCGGCCTAGAACAACAGCACGCAACGGACTGAAATCATGAGCAACCACGGCAGCGATACCGACAACAGCCCGGCCGTCGCCAGCAACCGACTGATGGACATCATCGTCGGAGCGCTGATGCTGGCGATGTCGAGCGTATTCATCTTCGACAGCATGCGGATCGGGATCGGCTGGGCCGAGGGGCAGGGGCCGGCAGCCGGTTTCTTTCCATTCTGGGTGTCGTTGCTAATGGGGGTGGCAAGCATCGTAAATATCGCGCGCGCTGCCATGAACCTGGAAGAGGACGGAGACACCACCTTTGTCTCCCGAACCGCTCTCGTCCGCGTTCTGACCGTGCTGGTTCCGACAGCGATCTACGTGCTGCTGATCCAGTTCATCGGCATCTATGTCGCTTCCGCGATTTTCATCATCGGCTTTATGGTTGCGTCGAAGGAAAGTTTGTTGAGAGCGCTGGCCGTGGGCCTCGGCGTGCCGCTCGCCCTGTTCATGATGTTCGAGAAATGGTTCCTGGTCCCATTGCCGAAGGGCCCATTGGAGGCGCTACTTGGACTGGCGTGACCGGGCCATCGACGGGCAATGGGTTGAGATCGATACGGGATCGGGGATAAGGACTGGGTTCGGAAAGGGTCCGGCGTTCAGTCCGTCGAGGAATGGCCCCTGCGCAGCAAGCGTCGGGGCCGTGCCGTTTCATGTAGCAGTCAGGTGATGCCCCCCCGGGCAGGACGAAGGCGGAAAAATGACTGAGACGAAAGCAAGGAACCCCAGCGGCGGCCGCTCCATTCATCCCGGAGCAGGGCGTCGCAAGGCGTCACTCTTTCCCAAGGGCCGCGTACTGCGCAGCGAAGACCTCGACGCCGTCGTCAGCCTTATCGGATCCGGTCCCTACGAGCGCCCGCTGCTGATCGAATACCTGCATAAGATCCAGGACGCCGAGGGCTGCCTCCTCGCGAGCCACCTGCACGGCCTTGCCGAGCTGATGCGCATCCCGATGGCCGAGGTCTACGAGGTCGCGACGTTCTATGCCCATTT
>CANJPN010000154.1 GCA_947475855.1 Bradyrhizobiaceae bacterium | reverse complement strand
TCGACCAGCGCCTCGCGTTGAACCTCGCTGAGGTCGCCCAACCGCTCGACAAGTGCCCGGAAATCCTGCGCTTTCATCGTGTCCATCCTGCCGCCAAATCACTGGTCAGCAAGGTCGCACAACATTCTGGCGGAACAGAGCCATTATCAACGCGACATCCTCAATTCGCGGCGCGAGCTGAATTTATTGCAGACGAGTTTGGCTGGTGCAGTCGATCAGCTCAAGCAGTCAATCGGTCTGCCGCAGCTTGAGAATATGCGGCTTGATGAAAGGCCGACGGCCCAGGTGGTGCTGCCGAGCACGTCGCCTGCTGACGATGTTGTACTCGCCTTGCGGCAACGTCCCGAGATTCGCCAACAGATGTACGACATGCGCATCACGGACGAAGAGGTCAACGTCACGATCCTTCAACTTCTTCCCGGCTTCACCTTCACCAGGACGTATGCAAGCGACACGAACTCCTTTTTGCTTCACCCAAATTGGATCAGCTGGGGAACCAAGATCGCCGGCAACCTGATGAATCTCGCCCGCCTGCCGGCCGACTTGGATGCCATCGATGCGCAGCAACGCGTACATAGGCAGAATGCCCTAGCCACTGCTGCAACAATCGCGATGCAGGTTTGCGTCGCGCGCGCTCGTATGGTCGTTCATGTGCGGGCGCATCGTGATGCCATGCAATTTGTCGAGGTTCAGCATCGGCTGCTGAGCCAGGTCTGGACGTCAGCAAAGCTCGGCCGCGTCGGCCGTCAGGTTATCGTCCGCGAGAAACTCTCGCTGCTTTTGGCTGAAGTGAGAGCCATCGTAGCATTCGCGGATCTACATGCCGCGGTTGCCGCTTACGCCACCGCAATGGGTCATCCAGGCGATCCGGATCGCACAGTTATCGCAAATAGTTCGCACAAAATTGACGTCGAGTGAAATGGTGCAAAGCCATAGTTCCGATGGATTACGCCAAGCAAGCGACGGCTCTGCAATGCCACGCGTCCTGTAGGAACAAATTCAGCAGATCATAGCTCGCCATCAACGAAGCAAGGCTGCAACAATGCTCACAACCTTGAAAGTCTGCCGGTCGGAACGGCACGGAGCAATGCTGGCTGCAGGCGCAGTCACATTGCTGTTCGGACATGTGTCGGTGCCCTTTGCTTCCGCTCAATCTGCACTCGCAATTTCCAACGAAAAGAAGGATGGCTTGAAAGTTGATGCTGGTGTCCGCCTGATCCCGCAACGCGACGGTCTCTCTGCCCCGAATGGAATAGCATCCGGAGACAAGGTGAGAGTTCTGGTCCGATCCTATGAAACAGCAGCCATCGGCGCGGAGATAAACGCCAGAATTACGCGCTTGCCGGAGCGTGAAGGCGATCGATTTCGCAAGGGAGATATCATCGTCGAGTTCGATTGCCGCAAGATCGTTGCAGAGCATCGTGCCGCAACCTCGATCTACAACGCCCACAAAGTAAGCTACGAAAATCAGCGCCAGATGCTGCGCTACAACGCGGCGGGTACGCTGGCCGTTGATCAAGCCCGCTTCGAGATGGAAAAATCATTGGCCGACGTCGATGGCCTCGAAGTCAAGCGTTTGAGCTGCACGGTTCATGCCCCTTTTGATGGTCGGGTCACGGAGAAATCAGCACAGGTCCATGAGATCGCCCAACCGAATCAACCGCTCATTCGGATCATCAATGAAAGCAAGCTCGAGCTTGTGCTCTTGGTGCCATCCGCATGGCTCACGCGCGTGACGGAGGCATCCACCTTCCCGGTCAAGATCGATGAGACCGGAGAAACGCATGAAGCGCGGATCGTGCAGTCGACCGGTCTCATCGATCCGGTGAGCCAAAGTGCTCGATACATCGCCGAGATGGTGAAGCCTGCCTCCACAGTACTGCCTGGCATGAGTGGAACGGCCGTGTTTTCTCTCCGAGAGGGCACCCGATGACGATCGCACCCAAGATTATGCGGATCGGCAAACATGCGTCCGCAAGTGTGCCGCCCGAGCCGATGCGAGTCATTGAAGGACCGAGCAACGCTCCTGGCCCGACAACACCTCACAATGATACCTCGATGAGGACGTCTCCTTCTGAGACTGATCCAACAAAGCTATCTGGATCGATCTCTCACTACTTCGATTTGGAGATCGAGGCTCGCCAATGCGCCGATCTGGACGCGCTCCGCTTCGCCATCGTCAATTCGACGCGCAGGCTTGCCGAATTCGACCAAGCCTTCCTTGCCGAGCCCGCAATAACCGGCGGCTGGCGCATTACGCGCGCCTCGAGCGTATCGAAGATTGATCGGAGTGCGTCGCTTGTCCGTGCGCTCGACACATGGCTGCAGCATCCTGCTCACGCAGCAGTTTTGCATCGTGGCGAGCCACGTCAGGCACATCTCGAGCGTGAAGCGGTGGAATGGGATCTCCGCACCAAGACCTTCACCCTCCCGAATGCGCTGTGGTTACCAATAAAAGCGCGCGATGGCAGAAATGTTGCGGCGCTCCTTGCCCTCAAGTCGGAGAACTGGCGCCCGCAGCACACGGCACTGCTGATGCCACTCGCAGACGCATATGGACATGCCTGGGATGCATTGGCGCCGCGAGCTTCGGCCACCGTTGAGCAGGTGCGGGGATACCTGTCGAAATCGCATCTCGCCTGGGCGATCGCGGCTTGCTGTTTGGTGGTGGCCGTCGTCCCTGTTCCGATGTCCGCGCTGGCCCCTGCAGAGATCGTTGCAGCCGAGCCGATGCTGGTCACGGCGCCGATCGACGGAGTTGTCGGCGAAATTCTCGCCCCTCCCGGTGCGTGGGTGGAGAAAGGCGCCACGATCGTCAGGTTCGTAGACGTAAAGCTGCGAAGCGACGCTGAGGTCGCCGCTCGCAGCCGCGCCGTAGCCGAGGCGCGCTATTTCAAGGTCGTGCAGTCGGCCCTGGCTACGCAGAAGGATATGCAGGAACTAGCGACCGCCAAAGCTGAACTTGATGTAGCCGATGCCGAGTTGGCCTATGCCAACGAGCTTCTTGCCCGCTCCGAGATTCGCGCGGAACGCGCAGGACTACTGATCTATTCGGGAAAGTCGGATTGGATCGGAAAGCCTGTTGCGGTTGGTGAGAGGCTGATGGAGATCGGCGACCCCTCGAAATCCGAGATGAAGATCGAGCTGCCGGTCTCCGATGCTATCGTGCTCGAGGCTGGCGGCACCGTCTCGCTGTTCCTCGACGGTGACCCGCTGCGTTCGATCGGCGGCACGATTACCCGCACGAGTTTTCGTCCGACGTTGACTGTTGACCAGCAACTTGCCTTTCGCAGCTACGCGACATTCTCAGACGGACAAAGCCGGCGCATCGGGCTGCGTGGCGTCGCTCGCGTCAATGGCGAGGCTGTCTCGTTGTGGTTCTATCTGTTCCGGCGCCCGATCGCCGCTGTCCGCCAGAGGATAGGGCTATGACTGCCGCCGCGCCGACGTCCACGGCCGAGTTGGCGCTGCTGCCACCACTGCGTCGAGACCTGCAGATCGAATTGGTGCCGGTGCGCGGTGGAGGCTTTCCGGCCGTTATCGTCACCGATCCCGTGCGGGGGAGTTACTTCCGGCTGGCGTGGCCGGAAAGCGGCATCATCTTGCTCTGGCAGGAGGCCGGCAGCGTCGATGAGCTTTGTCGCAATCTCGCTGCGACCTATGGTGTTGCGGCGACAGCGGACAACATTCGCGCCGTCGCACAATTCGCCTTCACCAACCAACTGACCGAAACGGACCAAGCCGGCACCTGGACCAGCTACGCGGCGCTGCGGAGCGCTGGACGCCGCGGCTGGTTCAGGACATTGATCCACGGATACCTGTTTTTTCGGGTTCCGGTCGTTCGTCCAGAACCGCTTCTTCGCCACCTGCTGCCGCATCTCGACTTCATCTATAAGCGCCCGTTTTGGCTCGTGCTGGCTGCGCTCGCCCTGTTGGGCGCCTATCTCGCTGCGCGTCAATGGACTGCCGTCGTCTCAGCGCTTCAAGACGCGTTGCGACTTGAAGCGCTGCACATTTACGCGGTGGCCGTTCTGTGCCTCAAGGCGATCCATGAACTGGGGCACGGCCTGACGACGGCGCGCTCCGGCTGTCGCGTTCCGACTATGGGCATCGCCGTCATGCTCGGTGCGCCAGTGTTCTATACCGATACGTCGGATAGCTGGCGTTTGCCGAAACGATCCGAGCGCCTGGCAATCATGTTCTCCGGTGTTGCGGCTGAGATGATCGTCGCAACCCTGGCGATCCTACTGTGGTCGTTCCTCGACGACGGCCTGCTTCGCACGATCTGCTTCGCCTTGGCGACGACGTCCATAATTCTATCCCTTACGATCAATCTCAATCCATGCATGCGCTTTGATGGATACTTCGCGCTGTCGGACTATCTCGGCATCCCGAACCTTCAATCGCGCGCCTTCGGACTTGCCGCCTGGAAACTCAGGGAGGTTCTATTCGGTCTCGGGCATCATCCGCCCGAGTTGTTGCCGGATCGAACCGTGCGGATACTGACGACCTACGCTGCTTTCACCGCTATCTATCGATTCTTCCTGTTCCTGTGCATTGCTGCCATCGTCTACGTCATGTTCGGCAAGGCTTTTGGCATCCTGCTAGGGTCATTCGAGATCGCCGTATTCATCGCCCTGCCAATTGCTCGGGAACTGTCCGTCTGGTGGAGATTGCGTCGCGAGATCGTCGCGCGTCGTCGCGCGAGTAGGCTTGCTGGCGTCGGCGCAAGTGTCGTCGTTTTGTTGTTCACACCTTGGCTCTCGACAGTCGAGGTCCAAGCTGTACTGACGGCCGAACAGGAGGAAGCCATCTATCTCCCGTTTCCTGCCAAGCTCGTCAGCATTGGCGTCGTGGATGGCCAAGTCGTCAATCAGGGCGATGTTCTGTTCCAGGCAGACGCTCCCGATCTGGTGCGGCAGCGCAACAAGGCCATCTTGGAGCAACGCGCACTGGAATTCCAGGCGAACCGTCTGAATGCAAGCGACAGAGAGCGAGAAGGTCGCGTTATCGTCGAGAGCAGGTTGGCGCGTGCCCGCGAAAAGCACGAGGCTCTGGAGCGGCAGATCGAGCAACTCGTCATCCGCGCCCCATTCGCAGGAAAAATTGTCGATCTCGACCCGGAGATCTCATCGGGGTTGTGGCTCAATCAAAAACGCGCTCTCGCTCGGGTGGTCTCCGCACAAGGAACACGAGTCAAGGGACTGGTGAGCGATACGGAGATCACACGGATACCGGAAGGGGCAAACGCCGTTTTCATTCCCGACGACGCGGCAGCATCGCGCCGTTCACTTGTCCTGACGTCTATCGCCGCCGCTGCCGATGGTCGTCTGGCCGAGCCTGTCCTGGCTGATCGTCATGGCGGTAGTATTCCATCAGGCGATGAACATGGCGTTCTTCGCGCTCGTCACGGCTGGTTCGAGCTGACATTTGAAGGCCCCCGGAAGCATCAGGGGCAAGTCATGCGCGGCGTAGCACGTGTGGATGCCGACCGCGTGAGCCCCGCGCTCCTGCTTTGGCGCCAATTCGCCCGCGTGCTCATTCGCGAACACGGCTTTTGATATCGGATGCACTGTCGGCATGCTGGCGATCACGCCGCCTGCCACTCAACCGAAGAATGCTTGGATGCCGGTCTGCGCACGGCCGAGGATCAGGGCATGGACGTCGTGCGTTCCTTCGTAGGTGTTGACCGTCTCGAGGTTCACGAGATGTCGCATCACCGAATACTCGTCGGAGATGCCATTGCCGCCGTGCATGTCGCGTGCGATGCGCGCGATATCCAGCGCCTTGCCGCAGTTGTTGCGCTTCAGCAGTGAAATCGCCTCGGGCGCGAGCTTGCCTTGGTCGAACAGCCGGCCAGCCAGCAGGGCGGCGCTCAGCCCCAATGTAATTTCGGTCTGCATGTCGGCGAGCTTTTTCTGCACGAGTTGGTTGGCGGCGAGCGGCCGGCCGAACTGCTTGCGGTCGAGCACGTACTGGCGGGCGGAATGCCAGCAGGCCTCGGCCGCACCCATCGCGCCCCACGAGATGCCGAAGCGGGCGCGGTTGAGGCAGCCGAACGGCCCTGCGAGACCCGTCACGTTGGGCAGCATGTTTTCTTCCGGCACGAATACGTCTTCCATGACGATCTCGCCGGTGATCGATGCGCGCAACGACAGCTTGCCTTCGATCTTGGGGGCGGAGAGCCCTTTCATGCCCTTCTCGAGGATGAAGCCGCGGATCACATCGTCATCGGTCTTGGCCCACACCACGAACACGTCCGCGAACGGCGCGTTGGTGATCCACATCTTGGCGCCGGAGACGCGGAACCCACCGTCGACCGAGCGCGCGCGGGTGACCATGGAACCGGGATCGGAGCCGTGGTCCGGCTCGGTCAGACCGAAGCAGCCGATCCACTCGCCGCTGGCGAGCTTCGGCAGGTACTTCACGCGCTGCTCCTCGGAGCCGTAGGCATAGATCGGGTGCATGACCAGCGAGGATTGAACGCTCACCATCGAGCGGTAGGCACTGTCGACGCGCTCCATTTCGCGACCGACGAGGCCATAAGTGACATAGTTGGTGCCCGCGCAGCCGTATTTCTCTGGCAGCGTCGAGCCGAGCAGGCCGAGTGCACCTAGCTCCCGGAAGATCGCAATATCCGTTTTTTCCTCGCGGTTGGCCATGCGAATGCGCGGGGCCAGCTTGTCTTGGGCATAGGCCCGCGCCGTGTCGCGGATCGCCCTCTCCTCCTCGGAGAGCAGGTCGTCGAGCAGCAGCGGATCCTCCCAGTTGAACGGGCCGTACTTGTTCGACGGGACGGTGGGGACTTTCTTGGACAGCACCGGTTTGCTCATGTCTGAGATTCTCCCCGTTGTGTTGATGTTAGTGTTGCGATCAGGCGCCTGCCTGCGTGACAAGCTCGCCTTGCTTTGCAGCATCGGCGGCAAGTTTCGTCTCACCCAGCGCGGACAACACATCGGCATAGGTCGTCCAGTTCGCCTTGTGTTCGGTACGATTGCGAACGCGTTCCCCCAACAGGCTGCGCGCCACCGTGAAGCGCTTTCCGCGGACGGCTGCATCGCACAGGATCTGTGCGAACAAATCGCGCTGTGCGTTGCTTCCGCCAATGAGCGAAAAGTCATGGCGCAGCGGCCAGATCAGGTCGCAGGCCTTGCCGTGCTCTTCCGCGGCGATAAGCAGGAGGGCCTCGCACAGCGGGATCACGATCCGGCGCGTCCCCTCCGCCTGCCAATCCTTCCGGTCTGCGGCGAACGTCACCATGGAGCTGATGTGCTCGCGCGCGGTCTCGAGGTCACCGCTGGAAGCGAGAGCAAGGCAGAAGTGCACGTCGCGAAACGGCAGCATGTGGTCGTGGATGCGCTTCTTGGAATGCTCGGCGAGCTTATGCCATCGCTCGCCCACATCTGCGCCGCCCAAGGCGAGGCGCTTCAGCAGCGAGGCCTGATTGGAGACGTCGACATAATTGTCCGTGTTCACACTGCTGAGTTCGTTGTCGTAAATCGACAGCACACGGTCGAGGTCGCCCTGCGCGAGTTGGAACAGCGCGTTGTGCCACCAGACGTGCGCCTTGAACGGGTTCTTCGCCTTCCACTGGCCAATCGTCTGAGATAGCAACTCGCTGCCTTCTTTCGATCGGGCTTGCATTTCGAGCACGTGGGCAACGGAGTGGATGGCCCACAGATCGCCCGGATTGCGCTCCACCGCCTGCCGGCCCCAGTGCTCGGCCTCCCCATAAACCCCGCACTCCTCCAGTGCGTAGGCGTACATGCCCTGGACATAGCCGTAGCCGGGGGTGTCGTCGTTCCATTCGCCGAGTACGCTTTGCAGAACGGATCGCATGACGTGACTGCGGCCGGTGTAGAAGGTCAACGTGTGGTGCAGCTTCATCGCGAGCAGGTCGTGCGGATGATCGACCAGGATCTCCTCCCACGCGCCGCAGGCACCCATGATGTCGCCCAAACCCCAGGCCTTCAGCGCCTTGATGTGGAGCTGCTCGCGCCGTGTGAGCTTGGCGTGGCGCGCATCGAGTTCGGCCACCGTCTGCTGCACCTTGGGCAGCACGGAGCGCATCTCCAGCATCATCATGAAGTAGCCGCGGAAGCACTGGGCCAACGCGCACTCCGGATCGGCCTCGAGCGCGGCCTTGAGGCTCGCCGAGGCGCCGACGCCGTAATCCATGAAGTCGGAGATCGCGGTATCGATATGCCTGACCGCGGCATCGCTGTCCGTGCTGAGCTGCAGGCCTCTGACATCCGTCTTCATGGCAGGCTCCTTCGTAGGTTGGGTCAAGGTCCGCGTTCGAGCGGACCGCGACCCAACGACGGTACACGGAATGTTGGGGCGCGCCCGTCCGCGCTGCGCTTGCCGGGCTTGACCCAACCTACGTCACAACACCCAATCCTCTCAGTACACGTTCCGGCGTTGCCGGGAACTCATGTAGGTCCCCGCCGCGCCGGCTCATCGCATCGACGACAGCGCAGGCGATGGCACCGACCGCGCCGATGATCGAGCCCTCGCCGCAGCCTTTGAAGCCGCCGAGCGCATGTGATGGTGTGCTCGCATGATGCAGCTCGACGTTCGGGATATCGATTGCCGACGGGATCAGGTAGTCGGCGAGCGTCACGGTACGTGGCTGGCCCTCCTCGTCGTAGATCAGCTCCTCCATCAGGGCCTCACCGACGCCTTGGGCGATGCCGCCGATGATCTGGCCCTCGACGACCGCGGGATTGATGATCGTGCCGATGTCCTCGGCGGCAATGTAGCGCGTGATGCTCACCTGCCCCGTATCGGTATCGATATCGACCGCGACGATATGGGCGCCGCCTGCAAAGCTGCCATGCTTGGGATCGTAGAAAGACGTCACCTCGAAGCCCTTGTTCAGCTCGTCGGGGATGCCCTTCGCAGTAAAGAAGCTGCGCTCGGCCATGGCGCGCAGCGAAAGTGATTTCGAGCGATCCAGCGTCTGGATCTCGCTGTTGGCGATGGTCAGTTGCTCGACAGGCACCTCCAGGAGGAATGCGCCGAGCGCCAGGATCCGCCGTCGCAGCTCCTTTGCGGCCTGGATCACGGCGCCCGAGCCGAACACCGCGGTGCGAGAAGCGAAAGTACCGAAGCCGTAAGGAGCCATCGAGGTGTCGTTGGACATGCTGGTGATGTCTTCGAGCTTGATCCCCAGCTCGTCGCAAGCCACCTGTCGCATCGCCGTCATGATGCGTTGGCCCTGGCTCGGCAGCGCCGCCGCGATGGTGAGCACGCCCGTGGTCTCGAGCCTGAGCGTCACCGCATCGCGTCCGGGCTGCAGCAGCGTGCCGGGGCCGACCGCGGTCGTTGTGCCAAGGCCGGTAAGTTCTGCGAAGCATGAGATGCCGATGCCGCGCATTTTGCCCTGCGAGAGTAGCTCTTTCTGCTCGGCCCGCAGTTTTTCGTATCCAGCCTTGGCCGATGCGAGCTTCAGGCACGGCACATAGTTGACGTTGTCGTGGACGAGGTTGTTGGCGTTGCGGTAGGGCATAGCCTCCATCGGTATGAGGTTGCGCATTCTGAGCTCGGCCGGATCGATACTGAGCTTGCGGGCAGCTTCATCGAGAACCAGCTCGAGCGAGGCCGATGCGGAAGGCCGTCCAACGGCACGATATGGCCCCACTGGCGTTTTGTTGGTTGCAACCCCGCGCGTGCGATAGCGCATCGCCGGCACCTTGTAGGGGCCGGGCATCAGCCCACCGGTCTGCAGCGGCTCCATGCCGGCCGACCACAGGTAGGTGGAATAGGCGCCGACATCGACCCATATGTCCGAGCCCAGTGCCAGGATGCGGCCGTCCTTGTCGAACGCCACTTCGACCTCGATGTACTGGTCACGCGCATGCGTCGACGCGACCATGTTCTCGAACCGGTCCTCAACCCACTTCACCGGACGGCGCAGCGTCAGCGCGAGGTGCGCGCACAAGAATTCCTCGGGATAGATCGAGGCCTTCTGGCCGAAGCCGCCGCCGGTATGAGGCGCAATGATGCGTACGTCGTTTTCAGCCAACCCCAGGTGCAGGGCGATGTAGTGCCGGACGACGTAAGGAAGCTGGTGACTGATCCACAGCGTCAACGGGAACGAGCCTTCGCGCCAAGCCGCGACGACGCCGCGGCCCTCCAGGCACAGAGCCTGTTTCCGGTGAATGCGGAACTGCCGCTTGATGACGAGATGCGCGTCCGCGAACGCCTTGGCCGGCTCGCCGCGCTGGTATTCGCGCTTGATCAGATAGTTGTTCGTGACCGTGTCATGAACGCGTGGCGCATCGTCCTTCTCCCCCTCGCGCGGATCGGTGACGGCCGGCAGCGGATCGTACTCGACCTCGATCAGCTCGACGGCGTCTTCGGCGGTCGCGCGATCCTCCGCCACGACGGCGCAGATGGCCTCGCCGCAGAAACGTACTTTCTCGACCGCCAGCCAGTGCTGCACGGACTCACCGCCGGAGAAGCGATTGGGCATCGATCGGAACGGCTCGACCTTGCCCAGGATGTCCTTGCCGGTAATCACCTTGATCACGCCGGAGAGCGTCTTCGCCTTCGACGTGTCGATGGAGAGGATTCGGGCGTGGGCATGTTGGCTGCGCAGAAACGCGACGTGATACATGCCTGCGAGTTTTATGTCGTTGAGGAAGCGCCCGTCTCCCTCCACCAGCGGAATCGCCTCGTCCGGTAGCACCGAGGTGCCCACGGCCCGCTGGTTGACAAAGCGCGTATCCGACATCGAACGAGTTCCTCGAATTCCCCTTCCCCTGCCCAATTCGTTTGGGGGAAGAGGATCCTATTTTTGCATTTTTTCGGCGGCAACCTGCACGGCCTTGATGATCGCCTGATAGCCGGAGCAGCGGCACAGGTTTCCCGAGAGCGCCTCTCGGATCTCGGCTTCGCTGGGGTTGGGCGTATCCTGCAGCAGCTCGATCGTCGTCATCAGCATGCCCGGCGTGCAGTAGCCGCATTGCAGCGCGAAATTCTCGAAAAACGCATCCTGCACGATATGGCGCTTTCCGTCTTCCGACCGCAGGCCCTCGATCGTGACGATCTCGGCGCCGTCGGCCTGTACCGCGAGCGTGAGACAGGAGCGCGCCGTGCGCCCATCGAGCATCACCGTGCAGGCGCCGCACACGCCGTGCTCGCAGCCCAGATGCGTGCCTGTCAGGTCGAGGTGGTCGCGGATGAAGTCGGCCAGCGACAGCCGCACCGGCACGGTCTTCTCGTACCGCCGGCCGTTCACGGTGACCTCGATGCGCTGCTCTCTAGCCAACTCGACCTCCCGCGCTGCGCGCCGCTGCCATTGCCAGCGCGCGCCGCGCCATCACGCCTGCCAAGTGCCGGCGATAGGCCGCCGATGCGTGCACGTCGTCCTCGGGCTCGACCGCAGCCGCCGCGTTGGCCGCCGCGCTCGTGATAGCGGCGGCGCCGTCAACACCCGCGAGCTTGCGCCCAGTAAGCGATTTTTCCGCGTCGAACGCACGGAAGGGGCCCTTGCCCATGCCGACCAAGGTCAGACGCGCGGCGTCGCACGCGCCGTTGCGTACAGTGAGGGTTACGGCGGCACCACCGATGGCAAAGTCCCCGAGACGGCGTGCGAATTCGACGAAGGCGACGCTCGTTCCCGGCGCCGGCCGCGGGTAGCGCACGCCGATGACCATCTCGCCCGGTTCCAGCGCAGTCGACATCAAGCCCGTGAGGAAGCTCTCGGCGGGCAATTCGCGCCGGCCCTTCGCGCTCGCGATCTCAACCGTGCCGCCCAGCGTCACCAGCAAGCAAGG
>CANJPN010000153.1 GCA_947475855.1 Bradyrhizobiaceae bacterium | reverse complement strand
TTGAAGCCCGACATCGATCTTGCCTTCGAGCAGCAGATGGTGCCGCGCGCCGGCGCCCGCCGTCTGCAGCACCTTGGCGACCAACACTGGCTGAGGAAAGAAGGTGGGATCGATCAGCCCGGCCTGGATCGTCTCGCGTTTGGGATACTGCGCCTCCGCCGCGGCTGCGATCCAGAGCACGGCGAACATTGTCGCGGCGATGCGGGCGAGCACGCTTCTCGATGGCATGGCGTTTCCGCCACGGACCTTGCGTCACGATGATCGGCGGCTGAAGTTCGAGGCCTCGCGACCGGCGATACGGCCGAACACGGCGGACGACATAAGGCCACTGGCGCCGGGATAGTTGAAATAGAAGATGCCGCCGACCATCTCCCCGGCTGCGTAGAGCCCAGTCAAAGGTTGGTCGTCGATATCGAGCACCCGGGCAGTAGTGTCGATCTTGACCCCGCCGAATGTGAACGTGATGCCACAACCCACCGAATAGGCCTCGAACGGCGGCACCTCGAGAGCACTCGCCCAATTCGTCTTGTCCACTTCCAGACCGCGCGTGCGGCGACCATCCTTGGCATTCGGGTTGAATGGGACATCGCGCGCGATGGCCGCATTGTACGCGGCGACGGTGCGCTCGAATTGGCCGGCGTCGACGTCCTGCATTTTGGCGACGAGGCCCTCCAGCGTATCCGCTTGCACGCGCGTGGCACCTCCCATGCCGTACTCGTCGCGCAGCAGATGCTTGACCTGTGCGTCGAACACCTGCCACGCGTAGCCGCCCGGCTGCTGCAGGATGACACGGCCGTATTTGGCATAGGTGAAATTGCGGAAATCCGCGCCCTCGTCGAGGAAGCGGTTGCCGTGGGAATTCACGACGATGCCGAAGGGATAGCTGTGGCGGAAGCCGTTATGCCGCGTGTCGACGCTGCCGAAGTCGGAGGCGTTGCGCTCCCAGGCGCAGGAATGGCAGCCGGACCACTGACCGAAGGGCTGGGCGCCAACCTCGAGCGCCATGCGCAGTCCGTCGCCGGTGTTGTAGCGTGTGCCGCGTACCTTCGCCATGTCCCATCCCGGACCAAGGTATCGCGTCCGCCATTCCCGGTTGGCCTCGAAGCCGCCGCTGGCGAGCACCACCGCGCGCGCCCGGAATTCGTGCGTCTTACCGTCGACGAGCGCACGCACGCCTTCGATGCCATGCTCGCCTTGCAGGAGGTCGGTGCCGCGCGCATTGTAGCGGATCTCGATCCCGCTGCGCTCGGCAGCCTTGAAGTGGGCGTCCATCAGCCCTTCGCCGCCGCCGTTGGCATAGATGACAGAGCCACCGAAGAACTTGAAGCGGCCGTCGATCTTGTAGGCTTGCCGTCCGTAGTTCGGGAGGAAGCGCACGCCACGCTGCTGCAACCAGCGCACGGTGTCGGCGCTGTTGTGAACCAGCACCTCCGCCAGATCCGGATCGATCGCGTACTGCGTGATGCGGCCGAGATCGTCGAAATAATCCCCGGCCGAGTATTGACCGAAGTCAGTACGTGCGATCTCGTCATCCGTCAGATCAGGGACGACGGCTTTGATGTCGGGGGCGCCGTGATGCACCATTCGGAACGTGCCGGAGGCAAATGCCGTATTGCCGCCGCGCCTGTCCGCCGGGGCGCGTTCCAGCACCAGGACGCTGGCGCCCTGCTCGCGGGCAGAATGGGCCGCACTCATCCCGGCCCCGCCGCCACCGATCACGATCACGTCGTGCGCCATCCGTCCGCTCCTCCCGCTCATACACGAGACAGCCGCGCTGGCCGGCCGGCTTGCACGCCACAACTATCCCGATGAATATATCATGCTGACGCTACAGCCAAAGCGATCGAATTTGCAACCAGAGTGGATGCGCGAAGGGACGTCGGATATGCGGAAGACTATTACGATCTGGGCGGCGATCTTGCTTGCGATGTCCAGCTTGTGTGCGCACGCACAGGAGTATCCGACGCGTTCGATCACGCTGGTGGTGCCGTTCGCTGCCGGCGGCCCCGGCGATACGGTCGGGCGTCTGCTGGCCGAAGCCATGAGCAAGCCGCAGCGGGTCATCGTCGAGAACATCGGCGGCGCCGGCGGCAACGTCGGCGCGGCACGCGTGGCACGAGCGGCGCCCGATGGATATACGCTGCTGTTCCACCAACTCGGCATGGCCGTCAGTCCTTCGCTCTATACGAAGCTCGAATACGATGCGCTCAATGATTTCGAGTACATCGGCCTCGTCGCCTCCCAGCCCAACGTGATCGTGACGCGCGCGAACTTCCCGGCGAAGACGTTCCCCGAGTTCATCGACCATCTGCGCGCCAATCGTGAGAAGCTGTCGTTTTCCAACACCGGCAAGGGCGGCGCATCGCATCTGTGTGCCATCCTGTTCATGAGCATGACCGGGATCGAGATCAAATCGGTGCCGTACCGGGCAACCAACCTCGCCCTGAATGACATCCTCAGTGGCAGCGTCGACCTGCTGTGCGACTCGGTGGCCACCGCCACGCCGCATATTCAAAGCGGAACACTGAAGGCGTACGGCGTGACCGGTCGTACGCGCTCAGATGTTCTACCCGACGTACCCACGCTCGATGAGCAAGGCCTCACCGGCTTCGATATGGTGACGTGGACGGCGCTCTACAGCCCGAAGCGCACGCCTCTTGCCATCACGACCCGGCTCGTCGAGATGCTGCAGGGCGCGGTCGCAGATGCCAAATTCAAGACGAGCCTCAGGCTCATCGGCAGCTCCGCGATGCCGACGGAGCGCGCGCGACCGGAGGCACTAGCGGCCTACCTGCGCGAAGAGACGGAGCGCTGGCGCAAGGTCCTCGAGCAATCGAAGGCGCGTGGCGAGTAGATCGACCGGAGCGCCGAGGGGCGTTGGCTCGCCCAGCGTTCAGGGCCGACTGGCGAAGGGCAATCCCCGCGTCTAATTCACCAGGCCGGGGATTACGTCGACACTGCATCGAAGATGCAGGCGAACGCATCTCGCTGAGCCGACGACGATCGGCATTGGTCCACCAAATTGGTCGCCGCATGTCCGCCGAACGAGGTGCTGCGGTCTTGTCGAGCGCCGATCTGACCACCGAACAATGGATTCGGCCGGCTCCCGCTTTCTCTGCTCGGGAAACTTTGGGTCGAAGCGTTGGCTGAGCGCTTCTTTCATGGCGTTATTTGCGATGTCGGTCCCGCCAGCCGCCTCACCAGCCGGTCGAGAAACTCCCGGCCGGCAAGCAATTCAGAGACACCGACCTGCTCGTTGAGGCCATGTACACCGCTCTTCCCCTCCTCGGAGAAAATACCAGAGATACCGTAGGTCGGAATGCCGGCGCGGCGCAGCCAGCGGCTGTCGGTATAACCGCTCGATTGCGTGGGGATCACCGGCACACCGGGCCACATCAAGGCGCTGATTTGCTCCACGCTTTCCAGCACTGCCGGAGACAGTGGTGATGCTGGGCTCTCCACCGTCATCCCGAGGGGAGACACCTTGATCCGCTCGTCAGCCAGCGCGTTCTTCACGGCCGCCTCGACTGCGTCGGCCCGCTCGTCCGGGAGCAGCCGACAGTTGACGGTCGCTCGTGCGCTCTGCGGCAGCGCATTCTCCGCGTGGCCAGCCTCGAGCATCGTGGCGACGCAGGTCGTGCGTACGAGCGCATTGTAGTTCGGCCGTGCGGATAACTTGGCGAGAGCCTCGGGTCGTATGTTGCCTGCCTCGAGCGCCTTGATCGCCGCCTGCACCTCGGGCGGCTCGAGTGTGGCCGCACGCGCGAAATAAGCGCTGGTCACGGCGTTGAGGCGCGGTGGAAACTCCAGTTTCGACAGCCGCACCAAGCCTTCTGCCAGCCGATAAATCGCGTTCTCGCGCCGAGGCGTTGCACTGTGCCCGCCAGCATCCTTCACTTCGAGCCGGAAGCTCAAATAGACCTTCTCTGCCAGTTGGAGATTGAGCCGGACCGGCTTGCCGTCGCGCAGAACTCCGCTGCCGCCCTCATTGATGGCGAATTCCGCATCGACGAGAGCGCGATGCCGCTCGATCAGGAAGCGCATGCCGTTGTGTGGAGAAGCGGCCAACTCTTCGTCGCTCGTCAGTGCGAGAATGATGTCTCTTGCCGGCCGCCAGCCCTCTCTCTTCATGCGGATCAACATGTCGACGAAGATCGCCGCCATCGCTTTGTTATCGAGCACGCCGCGGCCGCGGAAATAGCCACCGACCTCCTGCAGTACGAACGGGTCGAGCTCCCAGTCTTCGCGCCTCGCCTCCACCACATCGATATGCGCGGCAAGCAACATCGGTCTTTGCGCACCGGTGCCGCGGAATCGAACAACCAGGTTGCCCTTGCGTGGCGCAGTAGACAGGACTTGAACATCCGCTTTCGGCAGTCCCCCCGCCAGCAGTCGGCCCTCCATCGCCCGCGCGGCCTTCAGCGTGTCGCCACTCGACTCTGTCGTGTTGATTTCCACCAGCTCCTTGTAAATCGCCCGGAAGGAGGCCTCTCCGGACGGACCTCCATCGAGTGCCTGGTGCGCAGGAACGCCCCCGTCTGAGTTCGGCAACCTGCTTGCCAGCCACATTGCCATCGCGACAATGAGCAGAACCGATAGTGGTGCGCGGGGCATCGATGGACTCACATTTGGCTCCGGGCTTTGGCGGCCGATACAGGGTCCTGCCTCGGCACTCATCGAGCAAGTATCTTGAGACGAGCATGTCTGGGACGCCGATAGTATCTTGCGCGACAGTAGACTTGACCAGCTTGATCTCACAGTCGAGGCGGGCCGTCCAAAGTAAGGGCCTCTCGCGCCAACCGCCCGCTCGAAGCCGCTCAGCAGCCTGGCGCTGCATCCGGCTGCTCGACAGACACTTCCCCGGGGCGCCGAATTTTTTCGAAGCGCGGTGTCGGTCGCAGCGCACCGCATCCGTCCTTGGGGCTTAGTCGCCCCACTTGGGCGATGGTAGAGACGACACGGCCTGAAGGAGAGCCCCATGAAAGTCATGGTCATCGTCAAAGCTAGCAAGGCGTCGGAAGCCAACGAGATGCCGAGCCAGCAATTGCTGACTGAAATGGGCAACTACAACGAGGAGTTGGCGAAGTCTGGCATCCTGCTCGCGGGCGACGGTCTGCATCCGACGAACAAAGGCAAGCGCGTTAGATTCTCGGCCAAGGACCGCATCGTCATCGACGGACCGTTCCCCGAGACAAAAGAGCTGATCGCCGGCTACTGGCTGTGGAAGGTCAAGGACATGGACGAGGCGGTCGCTTGGCTGAAGCGTTGTCCCAACCCGCACGAGGAAGACTGCGAGGTCGAGATCCGCCCCGTGTACGAGGCCGACGACTTCGGCGCGGCGATGACGCCCGACCTCAAGGCGCAGGAGGAGCGAGTCATCGAGGAAGCCCAGAGGAACAAGGGCTGAGGCGACTGCACCAGGCGCAACGGTGGCTGCGACCGACGACCAGTCACCCGGCTCCTGGAATCCCGCGCGAGAGATGAACGACGACACACCTGAGCGAAAGGACAAGCAATGGCCAAAAACACGATCTGCCTGTGGTACGACCGGGATGCCGAGGCTGCAGCGCGCTTTTATGCCGAGACTTTTCCGCTCAGTGCAATCGGCGCCGTCCTTCGCGCCCCGGCCGACTATCCCGGCGGCGGCAGACGAGGCGACGTGCTGACCGTGGAGTTCACCGTCGCTGGCCTCCCATGCCTCGGGGTCAATGGCGGTTCCGCATTCAAGCACACCGAAGCCTTCTCCTTCCAGATTACGACTGAAGATCAGGAGGAGACGGACCGCTACTGGAACGCCATCGTCGGCAACGGCGGCCAAGAAAGTGCGTGCGGCTGGTGCAAGGACAAATGGGGTGTCTCCTGGCAGATCACGCCACGCGTTCTGACCGAAGCGCTCGCCGCCGGTGGTGAGGAAGCTAAGCATGCCTTTGCTGCAATGATGGACTTGACGAAAATCGATGTCGCCGCGATCGCAGCTGCGCGCCGCGGCTGATGTTCGAGCCGGTGCCCAATGCGTGGGGCCGGCAGGGCTGGACGACCGTGAGGCTGGCGGCGCTCGCGCGAAATGAGATTGATGCCGTGCCGCGGCTCGCTTGGCAGCACGCAGTACCGAAGAAGCGGCCCAAGGGCCAACGCAAACCAAAGAGGTGACAGCCATGCAATACGCCATCCTTTGCTATCACGACGAGAAGGTGACCTGCGCCTGGTCCAAGGAAGAAGACGACGCAGTCATGGCCAAGCTCGGCGTCGTCATGGAGAAGCTCACCAAGCAGGGCAAGCTCGGTCCGGTGGCGCGGTTGCTGCCCACCACAGCGGCCACGACCTTGCGCAAGGATCGCGAGCCACCGCTCGTCGTCGATGGGCCATTCGCCGAAACCAAAGAGCAGCTACTCGGCTTCTACATCGTCGATTGCAAGAATCTCGACGAGGCATTGGAGATCACTCGCGAACTCGGTGCGGCCAATCCCGGCGGCGCGTACGAGATTAGGCCCGTCGGCGTGTTCTTCGATGCGCCGAAGGTCGCGTCATGAGCGATACGAGCTGGATTGGATCTGTGATAGCGGCGGCACGTCCGCAGGCGGTCGCGGCGCTGCTCCGGTATTTCCGCAACCTCGACACGGCCGAGGAAGCGTTCCAGGAGGCCTCCTTGCGCGCGCTGAAGGCGTGGCAGAAGAACGGCCCGCCGCGTGACGCGGCTGCTTGGCTGATCATGGTCGCCAGGAATGCCGGCATCGATTCGGTGCGCAAGACCAGCAAGCAAGACCCTTTACCGCCCGAGGATCTGATTTCGGATTTGTCGGACGTGGAGACGGCGACCGTCGAGCAGTTGGATGCCGCCGACTACCGCGACGACATTCTGCGGCTTCTGTTCATCTGCTGTCATCCCGAGCTGCCGGCAACGCAGCAGATCGCGCTCGCTTTGCGGATCGTATCCGGGCTTTCGGTGAAGCAGATCGCGCGTGCGTTCCTCGTCACCGAGGTCGCTATGGAGCAGCGCATCACGCGTGCAAAAGGGCGCGTCGCGTCGGCGCATGTACCGTTCGAGTCACCGAGCGCTGCCGATCGGGCCGAGCGCGTGGCGGCCGTCGCCGCCATGATCTACCTCGTCTTCAACGAGGGCTACACGACGAACGTCGCCGATCACGGCGCCAAGGCGCCGCTGTGCGAGGAAGCCATCCGTCTCGCGCGCCTTCTGCTAGGGCTCTACCCAACCGAACCCGAAATCATGGGGCTCACGGCACTGCTATTGCTTCAGCACGCGCGTGCTGCAGCCCGCTTCGATGCCGATGGCTCCGTTGTTCTGCTCGAAGATCAGGATCGCACACGCTGGAACGCTAAGCAGATCGCCGAAGGGCTGGCTCTGATCGACAAGGCCGTGCGGCACCGCCGTCCCGGACCGTATCAGGTGCAGGCCGCAATTGCGGCGATCCATGCACGAGCAAAGGCGTTCCGCGAAACGGACTGGTCGGAGATCGATCTTCTTTATGGAACTCTGGAACGCATGCAACCCTCACCGGTCGTGTCGCTCAACCGTGCCGTCGCGGTAGCCAAGGCGCGCGGGCCAGCGGCGGCACTCGACATGATTGAACCATTGGCGGCCAAGCTCGGCAGCTACTTCTATTTCCACGGCGCACGCGGCGCGTTTCTGCAGGAACTCGGCCGCAAGGACGAAGCCCGCGTTGCCTTCGACCGCGCCATCGCGCTGGCCAACACGCCGGCCGAGGCGGCGCACATCCGGATGCAGATCGACCGATTGCAAACGCCGGGCGCGCGGGAGGCGTCATGACCAAGACCGGTCAGAGCCGTGCACAATCCGTCGATGCGTTCGTAGGAGCGCTCGATCACCTGCTCAAGTCGGAGATAGAAGCGGTCAGGGGCATCATCCTGAGTGCCGACTCAAACATCACGGAGCATGTGAAGTGGAACGCGCCGAGCTTCGTCTTCAAGGACGACTTCGCTACGCTGAAGCTGCATCCGCAAACAGCCGTCCAAGTGGTGTTCCACACGGGGTCGAAACCGAAGGGCAAGAAAATTGCAATCGATGATCCCGATGAGCTGCTCAGGTGGGCGACCGGCGACCGGGCCGTGGCGACGTTCGCCGACATGAAGGAGATCAAGTCGAAGCACGCGGCATTGACCGCAGTCGTCCGGCAGTGGATCGCGCAGATGTAGCATGTCAGCCAAATACCGAAACAGTGGGCCCCCCCATGTCATTCCAAGCCTACCTCGACAACATCGAAACCAAGACCGGCAAGAGCGCCGCCGACTTCAAGAAGCTCGCGGCCAAGAAGGGTTTCATCCAGGATGGCAAGCTCAGTCCGGACGTAAAGGCCGGACAGATCGTTCAATGGTTGAAGGATGATTTCGATTTGGGCCGCGGCCACGCCATGGCGATCTACGCCTTGCTCAAAGGCGCGAAATCCGAAGGCGACAAGTAGAGCCTTCACGATTTGACCGACAAAAATCGCCGGACACGCGTCGGTCCCGGCCAATGTCGACCGTCCTTGGAGAGTTACGCCAACTCGCAGCGAAACGGAGACCGCTTATGACCATCGCCCACGCAACCGCCGCAACGCCAACATGGATGCCTCGGGCCGGTTATACGTTGAGTGGCCTCGTGATCCTGTTCATGGCGCTAGACGTGACCATGAAGCTGCTGCGATTGCCCATCGTGCTCGAGACGACTGTCCAGCTCGGTTGGCCCGCGGAGTCCGCAGTGCCGCTCGGTATTGTTCTGCTCGTCTGTACGGTACTCTATGCATTTCCGCGAACCAGCGTGCTGGGCGCGGTGTTGCTGACCGGCTATCTCGGCGGCGCCGTCGCCACGCATGCGCGCATCGCCAGCCCGCTGCTGAGCCACACGCTGTTCGGGGTCTATCTTGGCGTTCTCATGTGGGCCGGGCTCTATCTGCGGGACCCGCGCGTACGGTCGCTGCTGCCGTTGAAACGATGACAAAAAAAATCTCACGCCGACGGTCGGCACGACGTAGCGCTGCACGTCCTTGAAAAATGAAGACGCGAAAAAACTAGCATTAGAGGCGTTTCCCATGAAGACCACCTACACCGATCTATATGTCATGCCGGTCAAAGCGGCCCGGATCGAGGACTACCGGCGTTTCGCCGCTGACTCGCGCAAGGTCTGGCTTGCGCACGGCGCACTCAGCGTCACAGAGTACATCGCCGATGATGCCAAACCGGGCGTTCACACGTCCTTTCCGCAATCGGTGAAGCTGGAAGCGGATGAATGCGTCGCCGTGGCCGTGTTGACGTTCGCATCGCGCGAGGATTGCGCGCGCGTCAAGGCTGCCGTTTTTAAAGACCCGATGTTCGCCAACATGGGTCCCGACACCATACCGGTCGACGGCAAGCGCATGTTCTTCGGCGGCTTCATACCGTTCGTGGGCGAGGCCGCAATGCCAACGCCGCCCCCTGCAATCCAACCCTACCTGTTCTTCCGCGGCCGCTGCGAGGAGGCGATCGAGTTCTACAAGACGGCGCTTGGCGCCGAGGTCTTGATGATGCTGCGGTTCAAGGACAATCCCGACAAACCCGGGCCGGACAAGGTTCCCGCCGAGTTCGACGACCGGATCATGCACGCGTCACTGCGGATCGCGGGCTCCGAGATCATGATGTCGGACGGCATGAAGTCTGGCCCGCTCGATTTTCAATGCATGTCGCTGTCGCTGACTGCGCCGACGGAGGCGGATGCGGACCGGCTGTTCAATGCGTTGGCCAAGGGCGGCACAGTGCAGATGCCGCTCGGTAAGGCGTTTTTCTCGCCGCGCTTCGGTGCCGTCGCCGACAAGTTCGGCGTGTCGTGGATGATCATCGTGCAGCCGAAGGCTTGAATAATCACGAGCACCAGCCCCGATAAAGGGGCCTTTGATGTCCACGAAGATGTTCGTCGGTCTCCTCGTCAAGGACCTTGCCAAGTCGTTCGGGTTCGACAAGGGCCTTGGGTTCACATTCGATCCGCAGTTCACCGGCGACACCGCTGGCCGCATGGTCATCTCCGAGCACAAATTCGTCATGCGAGTCGGCATGAGCATGGTCTTGGAGAAGCCGTTTGCCTGCTACAATAGGGTCCGCTTCTGTCTGCATCCGGCCGGCGGCATAACCACCGTGGCATTGGCGATGACGGGACCGTGGCCCGATCTCCATCGCATCATGGCCACGATCATCAACACCGACAAAATGGTCGGCGGTAAGTTCGAGAAGAGGTTGCGAGACTTGAAGGCGACCGCGGAAAAGGGATGAACATCGGCCTGTCAGCCCTCACGCTGCCAACGCTTTAGTTCGCCACCGATTTCGTGTCAGGCTATGCCGTCACAGCATGGTGCGCTGCATGCTTGGGTTGGTGTGACGCCGCCCATGAAGTTCAGGATGAACCGTCCTCGCCCCTCCACGGCCGTCGAGGCCGGACGCCCGTTCGTTTTCCGGAAATCGCTGAGCCAGGACGGGCTCAATCCATGAACCGGCCGCCGGATAGGTTGAGCGTCTCGCCGGTGATGTAGCCGGCGTCGTCCGAGGCGAGGAACATCACGGCGTGGGCGGCCTCCTGCGGCTGGCCGAAGCGACCGACTGGAATGTTGCGGGCGAGATCGGCCCGCTCCTTGTCCGGCATGTGTTCGACCTGTGGTTGGAACAGCGCATTAGCGATCACGTTGACAGTGATGCCAGTGCCGCCGAGTTCGGCCGCCATCACACGCGACAGAGTAATGATGCCGCCCTTCGCCGCGGCGTACGGGCCGACCTTGTGATGGACGCCTGTCTTGCCCGACATCGAGGTCAGGTTGATGATGCGACCGCGCTTGTTCGGCACCATGCGGCGGGCGCCTTCCTGCATGATCAGGGCATACCAGACCAGCTCCTGCTCGATCACCTTGCGCAATTGCGCGGCGCTGACATCGAGAAAGCTCGCAATCTCCACCGGCCGCGCCGACAGCACCAGGATGTCCAACGACGGGATCTTGCGCAGGGCAGCATCGAAGAAGGCCCCGATTGAACCGGTATCGGCGCCGTCGGCGGGGATCGTGCCGACACCGTGCGCCTTGGAGCTGTCGGTTGCCAGCTTGGCTCCGGCTTTTGTGAACGCCTCGATAATCGCCGGACCAAGACCAAGATCGGCTCCCACGACGACGACGCCGCGTCCCACGAACTCGTTTGGCTGCATGGTGTTCTCCCGTCGGTGGATCGAGGTTTCTCACGGCATCGATAGCGCGACGACGGCACGGGCGAAAGGGGCGTGAAGTCGTCGCAGTGCCACGCCGCCCGGCGCGCCAGGCCGCGCCGCGTTGACATCGCTGGAGGCGGAGTCGATAGTTCACGGTGACATCGAAGAGGCGCCCTCCGATAGTTCGGAGAGCGCAACATACTGGCAGGGAGTCTGGAATGGCTGGACGGGAGCTGCCGCGAAGCGCTCACCGCGACGACGAGCCCGGCGCTGGCCTCGTGCTCGAGGCGCCCCACAAGTTCCGGGTCCACACGCGCGCCTACAACGATGCCGCGATTTTTCGGGCCGAGATGGCGCGCATCTTCGAGAAGGTGTGGGTGTTCGTCGCTCACACCTCCGAGCTGCCAAGCGCGGGCGACTTCAAGACCAGCTACATTGGGCTGCAGCCCGTCATCGTCACGCGCGGCGAACATGGCGACATCTCGGTGCTGGTCAATCGCTGCATGCATCGCGGCGCCGTCGTGTGCCGGGAAATGCAGGGCAACGCGCGGCAGTTCGAATGCCCCTACCACGGCTGGGTGTACGGCAATGACGGCAAGCTCCTCTCGCTGACCCATGGGCGGGAGAAGGGCGGCTACTCCGAGCATTTCGATCAGCCGGAGGGCCTGTTCAAGGTGCCGCGCGTCGAAAGCTTCCGCGGCCTGATCTTTGCGAGCTTCAACCCGGACGTCAT
>CANJPN010000152.1 GCA_947475855.1 Bradyrhizobiaceae bacterium | reverse complement strand
GCTTATGCGTAGTCTGTCACGTACGGCACTGGAGTTGACCTACTGGATTACGCGGCGAATGTCGCTTGAGCGCGTCTCGTTGCTGGGCTCCGTGATCGGAAGGTTTGCCGGCGGCCGCACCCGGCGCAACTCGCGCGCGATTGCCAATATTGCCTCCGCGTTGCCGAGCACGACGCCAGCTCAGCGTGCCGTTATCGCCAGCGAGATGTGGGATAATTTCGGGCGTACGATTGCCGAAGCCGCGCTGATCGACAAGATCGCTGCCGATCCTACTCGCATAACGCTTGCGAACCCCGCGCTGATCGAGGGGTGTGGTGCTGATGGACGGGGCACCGTGTTTGTCGGGCTGCATTTCGGCAACTGGGAGATCATGTCTCTTCCATTGCGGAGTCTTGCTCCAATGTGCGTGTACAGACCTCTGGCGGACAAAGAGGCCAACGACCTCCTTCTGGAGCATCGCAGCCCGCTGTGTCCTGGCGGTCTGTTTCCGACTTCACGCGCTACGATGTTGAAGCTTACTCGCCACGTGCGCACTGGCGGTTCGATTTGCATTGCTGCCGATCATCGCGATTCGGCCGGTCTTTCGGTGCCGTTCTTCGGCCATCCGGCGCCTTCGGTCGCGCTGCCGGCAGCGCTCGCCGTGCGCTATGGTGCTCGTCTGATCGCCGTTCGTGTCGATCGTCTAACGGACGCGCGGTTTTCGATCACGCTCGAGCCGGTCGCGGTGGCTGATACCGGCGATATTGCTGCGGATACGCTGACCACCACTGCTTCGATTCAAGCCATGTTCGAAGGCTGGATTTCGGCCGATCCTGGCCGTTGGCTATGGTTCTACAAGCGGTGGAGCGAAGTGGATGTCATCCCGGCGCGCAAACGGGGTTTTTCCACCTGGTGGAAGCGCGCAGAGGCCGTTCCCGCCTGAGTTAATCAGGCTTGTGTGAATACCGTCGCCACACGTTTCGCTCAGCTTCCCCGGTATGTGGAATAGCTCCAGGGGGAGACGAGGAGGGGGACGTGATAGTGGCCGTTGGGATCGGCGATCGAAAAGCGCAGCGGCACGGTGGTCAGAAAAGGGGGGCTGGATAGCGCGGCACCGCACGCGCGAAAGTATGCGGCGACGTCGAACTCCAATTCATAGGTTCCTGCCACGCATGCCGCGTCGATCAGCAAAGGTGCGTCGGTGCGGCCGTCGGCGTTGGTGGCGACCGTCTTTAGAAGTGTGCGCGCGCCCGCTGCGTCCAGCTTGAACAGGTCGATGCGCATTCCTGCAGCGGGGCGACCATTGGCCGTGTCGAGGACGTGGGTGGAAAGCCGGCCCATGGAATCCTTGGTGGTTAACTCGTGGCAAGTGAGCGCTTTGGCTGCACGGCTGCCCGCATGTCTCCCCCCTCTCCCGGGGTGTCACGAGGAAGAGGGATGACAAGCGTGGGGGCCGCTCAGAGGGCTACTTTCGCAGGTGGCCGTCGCGGTTCTGGAACAAGCGGTCGTCGGCGTAGCCCATCGTCTCCGGTTTCCCGCGACCGAGCATGACCTGGAAATATACCGGCTCGAGACTGCGGTTGTCGTAGCCGTGAATGACGCCGGCAGGAGCCGACACGCATTCCCAGGGGCCGAGGCGCTCATAGATCCGCTTGCCGGTCTCGTCCTCGAAGAACACGTCGAGATGGCCCTTCAATACGAAGAAGCACTCCTCGACCTCGTGGGTGTGGGCTGCATTGCCCTGGCCGGGCTCAACGTACATGATCGAGAGGGTGAAATTGCCGGCGGGTATCACCGTGGGGTCGTCGTGCTTGCCCGAACCGCCCGCGCCGATGAAGCGATGCTGCGCGCGCTTCCAGCCTTCGATCTTGGCGTCCTCGAAAGCGGCCCAGTCAGCCGTTTTGTCCTTGAAGCGGCCTGTATAGCGCTTGGCGATCTCGTCGATCGGCACGCCAACGAGATTGGCAGGGCGGGGATGGCGAGCAGCGCTCATGATGGACCTCTTGTGCTTGGATCGATAGTTGCGGAGCGTATCTTCGGCCGCCGAATGGCGTCAACGGGCCTGCGATGCGGCGTGTCGCCTACGTGCGGGTGGCACTGAAGGTCATGCGGACTTGGTTATGGCCGAAGTTGGGTTGGACGCGGGTAGCCATGAGAGCATGCCGCGCCAGCAGATCGATGAACTCGCGCTCCGCGTACATCGAGAAGCCGAGCGATTTTCTGATCTTGCCGTAGTCCGACAGCGCTGTGCGTACAAGTCCGGTCAAGGCGGGGACGAGGAAGCCTCCACGGGTGGCGAACATCAGGAGTGCTGCGGCATCGCGAATCGGACTGACGCCTGGCGGGATCACGTCTGCGATGACCAGCCGGCCTTGAGGCTTCAACTTGACGCGCCACAGATCGAGGAGGCTTTCGAGGTCCTTGTGCGACAGGTACTGCAGCACCGAATTGACGACGATCAGGTCAAGCGAAGCGTCGGTCAACTGTGCGACGCCGATGGGTTCGATCACGTCGACGTTGCGGACGGATGACATGCGCTCGGCCAATACTGCGCAGACTTTGGGGGCCGCGTCGCAAAGGATCAGGCGGCTGCACTGGTGTGCAATGGCTTCGGCATAAAATGCTTCGCCGCAACCGTAGTCGAGAACGACGGCAGCGGGGGTGGGAATGTGGCGCGCGATATCGCGGGCGACGGCTTCGGCGTGGAGCTGTTTGTGGCGATCGTTGACATAGATGGCATGGTCGGCGTTCCAGAAATCGATCCAGGATCTCATGATGGTTTCTCTTCGAGCGGGGCAGTGATCTGTCAAAACCGTGGCCGCTTCATTTCGTCTTTCGCATGTGCTCACGCATCTTTTCGCACGGGTCGTCGCGCTGTGCACGCGGGGTGAAGACGATCACGTCAACGGCGGGTTTGCCGTTGGGATCGCGTGGAGCATAGCCGGCTGGATCGGTGCGGCCGTCTTCAACCTCTGCCAGCATCACGGCGAGGATCTGTCTGTTGCCGACGCGGTGTCGCAAATACCAGGGCACACCGCGATCGGTGCGTATGTGACCATTTCCGGCGAGCAAGATGGCGCCGCCGTAACGCTCTGCGGCAGCAACCATGGCGTCTGCCAGATGCGCGTCGCGGTAGCGCTGGGCAAACGACATGCCGGCAATTGCTGCATCCGGGAGCATTCCGCAATGGCTGCCTTGGATCTCGTCGGCGAGGGCGCTTGCGAGTGGGGCCGGCCAATCGCGGTCGAAGCCAAGACGTGTGGCTTCGTCCGGCGGCATCGAGGCGCTGCCGCCGCGGACCAGTGAACGGATGCGCTCGCGGGATACATCGCCCGGCCGGATGGGGAGACGCGCTTCGATGATCGCAGTGTAGAGCGGCTTGAACATTTGGGCTGCCGGCCAGCCGCTGCGCTGCCATTCTAGATGCTCCAGGAGATGCTGGGCAAGTTCACCTGCGGGAGCGGCTGGGCGTTGGCTGAAAGCCTCAAGCGCGGCCGCCTGGTCGGCGCGGATGTGCTCGCTGACGATTGCAGGATGGGCGGTGCGACCGTAGGCGCCAGGGGCGGTCACGGCATCAATCAGACCTGCACGGAATAGGTGGTGGTCGGGATTGTCGTGGATTTCGCCAAGGAGAAGCAGTTGGTTGGATTTTGCGCCGATCGCGTCTGCGATGGGGGAGCCGACGATGATGCCGCGCGAGATGGCCGGGCCGTCGACGGTGCGGGCGTTGCTGGCGATCCAGACCTGGCCGACGAGGGGATGGTTGGATTTCTGTGTCCAGGCTTCAAGAACGAGTTCTGCCGGCAGTGTCGCTGCTGAGGCTGAGGGAGACGCGATGGACGCGATCGCGACAAACAGAATGAGCGGTATCGTGGCCAACCTGTGATGGGTCGAAGTTCGCTTTGCCCAGGGAATCGAAGTCGCTGTCATCGCCAATGGGTCGCCTGAAACAAGTCTCGGGGGCGCGGCATACTATGCCGACAAAGAAGAGTGGGGATTTTCGAGGATAAGCGCAACCATTCAGCGGCGAGCGTGGGAATACCTATATCTTGCTTATGCCCGATGCGTTGATTTGGCAGCGGTCCAGCCACGGGTTCGCCCGAATTCGGTTGTTGATGGCCCAAGTAATACTTGATCACCAGTCTGGACGGTCCCCCGATGGGTCGGCTCATTGCCGCATTACTCGTGATTTTGCTCGTCGGCGCCGGCTTTGTGCTGTCGCCGTTCGTGGCCGCGTGGAACCTGCGCGAGGCCATCAAGGCCAGCGATACGGCGACCCTGGAGCGCAAGGTCATATGGAGCACGGTCCGGACAAGTTTGAGGGCGTCGCTCGCGAGCAATGCCAAGCTGTTGCCCGAGGTCAACGAGGCTGGTGAGCGGCTGAAGCCGACAGTTTGGCAGCGCGTCAAGTCGGCGTTCGGCCAGTCGATGCTCGACAGGTTCGTGGAAAGTTATGTGACTCCGGAGGGCCTGCCGAAACTATTCCGCTACCGGAATTCGTGGAATGGGACGGTTAAGGGTGAGACCGACGAGGACGACAAGCTCGAGTTCTTCGATCGCGCAAAGGCGTTCTACCGCCGGTTGCACCGCGCGGAATTCAGTTCCCCGACGCGCATCGAGATCGAGATGCTCGACAAGTTCGAGCCAGATCGCCGCTATGTGAGCGTGATGGAGCTGCACGGCTTCGAATGGAAGCTGGCCGAGTTGAGGATCATCGGTGGGGCAGCGAAGGCCAGTGGCACGAGGGTTGCCCGCGATCTCATAGGCGTGCAGTAGCGGAAGTCAGTCGAGACGGCGGTGAAAACCCGGAAAGCTCCGTGGAGTTTTTCCGAATTCCGTAGCGCCCTTACTGGCCCCAGTTCGGCTGCCATATCGGGTTCAAGCCAATGACGACGTTCTCGCCTCGTAGCTCGCTGCCGCTGGCGTTGAGATGGGTGAGGCCAAACTTGACCTGAAGTTGCTTCGTGACTTGTGCTTGCAGCGCAAGGCTCGAGGCCCTCGGGTTGTCCTTGTTGAAATCGACCCGGTAGACGATGTTGCCGATCACGAAGCGCTGGTTCTGGAACAGTCCTGCAGGGCTGCCATTGAATTCCGCGCGGTATTTGTTTCGCGGATTGGTGACAGCCTCGGCGCATGCAGGCCTGGAAAGCAGTTCCTTGCGAATTTCGTTCAGGTCTTCTGCGGAGTACTCGTAGACGACCGCATCGGTCACGGACATTGTGACCGTGTTGACGAGATTGGCGCCGAAATCTGCGTTCAGCACGCTGACGACGGTCGCGCCGGCACTAAACTGAAACCCCTGCTGGGAGAAGAAGCCCGTAGAGACGAGCTTGTCGCGAAGGATCTGATCATCCTTTTCGACATCCACCTTGTTTCGGCAGATCATCTCGAGCTTGAGTACGCCCTTGTAGTTGTAGCCCTTGATGATCGAGCCAGGCGTGAAGTACTTCGCGGTGGGCGAGATCCGGTAGACAGAATATTGATTAAAAACAAGATCTTGTGCTTGGGCGGGTGCTGCCGCCGCCAGAGCGCAGACGCTTGCGCAAAGCATGATCCGAACTTTCGAGTACCCGCGCACTCTGCTACCCCCACAAACCCGACCTCAGATGTTGCGGGAACCTAGCTGCCCTCGCTTCTCCGAGCAACGAAGCGAAACCGGAATACCGGGGGATTGGGTTGATTCGGCAACAGTGAAACGCCCTGGGGACAACATGCTTTGGGCGTGGCGTGTTCGAGGTTCGTCGTTAGACGCACGTGCCATCTGCACTGTGTCACGAACAATGCTATGAGCGGGCCAGAGGTTACGAGGATGATGGCCGTGGACGACATCAAGATCGATAGTAGCGGCGTTAGTTCGGCAACTGCCGCAGGTGCGCCAGCGACAAAGTCGGCCAACGGGCTCGACGGTGAAATCGCGCGTCGGAGAACGTTCGCGATCATTTCGCATCCCGACGCGGGCAAGACCACATTGACCGAAAAGCTGCTGCTGTTCGGCGGCGCCATCCAGCTCGCGGGCCAAGTGAAGGCGAAAAAGGACAAGCGCAATACGCGTTCGGACTGGATGGCGATCGAGCGGGCGCGCGGCATCTCGGTGGTGACTTCCGTGATGACTTTTGAATACGCCGGCAGCGTGTTCAACCTGCTCGACACCCCGGGCCACGAAGACTTCGCCGACCAGACCTACAGGACGCTGACCGCCGTAGACAGCGCGATCATGGTCATCGACGCTGCAAAAGGCATCGAGCCGCGAACGCTGAAGCTCTTCGAGATCTGTCGCATGCGCGACATCCCCATCATCACGTTCGTCAACAAGATGGACCGCGAAAGCCGGGAGCCGCTCGAGATCGTGGATGAGGTTGCAGCCAAGCTGCAGCTCGACACGGTGCCGCTGGTCTGGCCGATCGGTCAGGGCCGGTCGTTCAAAGGCACCTATGACCTAGTCAAGCCCCGTATCCGTCAGCTCGACAAAGACGACGAAGGGATCGAGGTTTCGGGGCCTGATGATCCCAGGGTTGTGGAACTGCTCGATGAGACGCGGGCGGCGCAATGGCAGGAAGACATCGAGCTCGTTCGCGGCACCTGCCCCGATTTCGACATCGAGGCGTTCCGGCAAGGCGTGCAGACGCCAGTGTTCTTCGGCTCTGCGCTCAAGAATTTCGGCGTCCGCGATCTACTCGACGCGCTGATCGCCTATGCGCCCCCGCCGCGACCGCAGAAGGCTTCGAGCAGGATGGTGGAGCCGAACGAACAGCCGATGGCTGGAATCGTGTTCAAGATTCAAGCGAACATGGATCCGAACCATCGCGATCGTATGGCATTCATGCGGGTCTGTTCCGGCAAGCTTACGCGCGGCATGAGGGTCAAGCACGTTCGGACGGGCAAGACGATGGCGCTGGCCTCGCCCCAGTTCTTCTTCGCGCAGGATCGGGCGCTGGCCGAGGAAGCTTTCGCAGGAGATGTCGTCGGCATTCCGACCAAGGGGCAGCTTCGCATCGGCGATGCACTGACCGAGGGCGAGGATCTCGCGTTTCTTGGTATTCCGAGCTTCGCCCCCGAAATCCTGCGGCGCGTCCGCCTCGACGATGCGATCCGGGCGAAGAAGTTGCGTGACGCGTTGCACGAGATGGCGGAAGAGGGAGTCGTGCAGTTATTCTCGCCGATCGACGGCACGCAACCGCTGGTCGGTGTCATCGGGGCGCTGCAGCTCGACGTTTTGGCCGACCGGTTGCAGAACGAGTACGGCCTGCCGATGGGGTTCGAGATGGCGCCTTGCGATGCGGTGCGATGGATCTCGTCGGATACGGCGGGTGCGGTGAAGGGCTTCATCGACAAGAACAAGTCTTCAATCGCAACCGATATCGACGGCGACCACGTGTATCTTGCCAGTTCCGCCTTCAATCTGCGCTGGACCGCGGAGAAGAACCCCGAGATCCAGTTCCAAGACGTGAAGGCTATCTTCCGCGCGAATGGGTGAGTGAGCGTCGGTGGGCGGGGCCCGATAGGTGCGGACTTTGCAATTTGTGCGTTCCCGGAAGCCGAGCCGGCCGGAAGCGATCCGACGCGTAAGTGCGCCGCAGTTGCCGACAGGGCAACCAGCGAGGCTATCCGGGACTTTTACCCTTCTGGTACCCTTCTGGAATGTGTAAAGACCCCGGTTCTTCACGCTCCGACCTTTCGGTCGGATCGCGCGTCCGAGGACGCCAGGGCGAGTTGAGCCCGTGCCACGGCGTGCCACTGCTTCAACACCCGACCTACTCGCCTATTCGCCGAGATAGACCTTCACTGGCTGATTGTGGTGAATCTGCTGGGGAAGGTCGGCGCTGTCCAATTGCAATCGCGTGACGGGAGCGACCTCCTGAGGGCTCGCCGGCAACAACATGCTCCTTACTTGAGCAACTCTCTTCTTGCCGTCTGCGAGAGTGTAACCGACGTTTTGACCCGGCTTTAGAAGCTGGTTTTGCCCGCGAGGGGCCTTGAAGGCGATTTCCACCCGGCTCAGATCGAGGAGCGAGAGCAGGTTGGGCGCCCTTTGTGTCACTGCGGCGCCTACGTTGGTCATGATCTCCAGCACGACGCCGTCGTATGGCGCTTTGATCTCGCCCAGCTTAACTTCGAGGTCGGCGCGCGCCAGCTCCGCTTCACGTCGATTGGCGTTGCTCTGCGCGCTTTGAAGGCGGCTCTCCGCGGCTCGCAATTCGACTTCGGCGTCTTCGAACGTGGCACGATTGAAGGCGGGCGACCCCTTCAGGCTGGAACGGCGATCGAAATCGAGTTTCGCCCTCGCCAGCGCCGATTTTGACACTTCCACGGAAGCGCGTGCTTCCTCGAGCACTCGTTGTGCGATGAGGCGGTCGCCCTCGAGTTGGGCGGTGTTGAGCCGAGCCAGTACATCACCCTTTTTGACGCGATCCCCCACGCGGACGAGGAGGTCTTCCACGCGCTGCGATCGCTCTCCGGTCATCTGAGCGGAGATGTTCCCGCGCTGATCGACAACGAGCGTTCCATCGACGATTTCGACGGCGTGGACGCTTTGGGCGGCGGCGCCGAGCTGGAATGCGATCACGAAGCCGGCGATGAGGAATTTTTTTTTCGAAAACATCTGATTGCCTGTTAGTCGGTGGAGTTTTCCCGAGCACTTCGCTTCAGTGAGCGAGTTCGCGGCGTGCCCGGCGAGCGACCTCGTGTAGCGACTTTCCGCTCTCGTTTCGGCACGGATCGCCGAAAATTATCCCGCTATCAAAGCAATTTGCCATGCTTGCTTGTGGCTGCACAAGAACGTATTTGGGGGCGGACCCGCTGAACGTGTCAGGTGGGGTCTGTCTGCTGCGTCACGAGTTTGGGCAAACGCAATGCTAAGTGCCGCACCAATGGTGCTCTTGGGGGGATCAACCCATGATCTCCGGCGATGCCGTTCTTACCCTCACTGAGGCTCGATGCCGGCGGCTTTCAGGTTGTCATTCCAGATGGGGCCATCGGCGTCGAGGCGCTTGCTCATCTCGGCGGCAGTGATGGTTACGGGGACGAGTACCAGGGGGGCGAGAGCCTTCGCGATTTCGTCCGACTTGGCGACGGCGGAGAACCAGCCAGCAAGTTTGTCGATCACAGGCTGTGGCGTTCCGGCTGGGACATAGACGCCCCACCATGGATTGAATTCGTAGTCTTTGAAGCCTGCCTCGATCATCGTCGGCACTTCGGGCAGCGCCTTCACGCGATAGTTGCTGGTCACCGCCAGGGGGCGCAACTTGCCGGACTTGATGTGCGCTATCACGAAAGCGCCGTCGAAAATCATGAAGTCCAGCGTGCCGTTCTCGACGTCGACAAGGGCGTCGGCGGCGCCCTTGTAATTGACTGGTTCGGCATTGAAACCTTCGCGTGAGCGCAGATAGGCGGTTGCGACGGTGTTGGCCGGATTGTTGGTGCCATATCGGTTTTTCGTGCGCGATTTGAGATTGGCGATCAACTCGGCCATCGTCTTGACCGTTGACGATGCCGAGACGGTTACGATGAAGGGGGTCTCAGCGATGCTGGTGACGGGAATAAACGACTTGCGATCGAAGGGCAGGTTCTTGACGAACGACGAACTTGTAGACATCAGCGCGTTGCCGGCCATCAGGAAGGTGTAGCCGTCGGGCTTGGAGCTCGCGACCTGGGCATACGACAAGCTGCCGAAGGCGCCGGGCTTGTTGACTATCACGATGCTCTGGCCGGCCAATTCCTGGACGCGATTTGTAAACGTGCGGCACATGATGTCGGCGCCGCTGCCGGCAGGGAAGCCGATCACGGCCTGCATCGGACGGCTCGGAAATTCCTGTTGTGCCCAGCCTGGATTCGGGCCCAGTCCGGGGAGGAGGAGGGAGCCCAGTGCTGCAAGTAGCAGCCGCCTCGGTATTACGGGGCTTGGTTCCATACCGCTGTCTCCACCCATCTGGTCGCTCGTCTTTGCGCGTGCGGTCCGTCTGTCTGCGAGGTTGCCATCGGCGAGGGTGCGATTTCAATGCCGAATTTCGAGCTCGGGTGTGAGTGTGGGAATTTCAAACGAGCGGGACGATGATCTGCGCGGTCATGCCGCCCGGTTCGAAATGGCGGGTTACTTCGCCATTGAACGAAAATTCCAGGCTTTCATCGATGAGCTTACTGCCGAAGCCCTTGCGCTTGGGTTCTTCTACGAGGGGGCCACCTTTTTCGATCCAGGATAGTTTCAGGAAGTCGCGCCCGTTCCGCTGCACGCGATCCCATATGATGTCGAGACGGCCTTCAGGTACAGACAGCGAACCGTGCTTGGCTGCATTTGTGATCAACTCGTGCAAGACGAAGGCGATGGCGAGGGATAGATCCGGATGCAGATTGATCTCCGGTCCTGTGCAACTGATGCGATCCATGCTCCCGCCGCCATAGGGCCGGACCTGGATTTCGATCAGTTGCCTGATGTCGGGGCCCTGCCATTCCGTCTGGGAAAGGAGCGTGTGTGCCTCCGCCAAGGCTCTCAGCCGGCCGGAGAACGCTTGCACGAAGGCTTCCGGTGACGTCCCATCCTGCATTGTTCGATTGGCAATTGCCTCCAGCACGGCCAGCGAGTTCTTTACCCGGTGGTTCAACTCGGCCAGCAGCATGGCCTGCTTTTCGTCCGCCAGCTTCCGCTCCGTGATATCCACGGTTACGCCAACCATCCGGGTCGCATTGCCTTGGCTATCCTCGATGACGACGCCGCGGCCTCTCAGCCAACGCACTTGCCCATTGTGTTGCCGGACCCGGAATTCGTGTCGGTAGGGAAGCCGTTGGGAGATCGAGTTTTCGACAACGCTTCGGATGGTTGCCTGGTCGCGTTCGTCGACACACGCGAAGAGCCGTTCCACGTGGCGGCCTTGCTGAACCGGATCTGCATTCCATAATTGGCAGGCCATGGCATCGAGATCGACGTTGCCCGTCGCGAATTCCCATTCCCATGTTCCCATTCGCCCTGCTTCCAGCGCCAGCCGGAGCCGCCGTTCCTTGTCCTCGAGGGCCTTCGTACGATTGTTCAACTCGACATTGGCCGATGACGTTGCACGGGCGATATCGTCGATCTCGCTGACATGGGTCAGCGGCATCGAAACGTTTTCGCCCTCACCGATATGCTTCACTTGTTCCGCGAGGTTGCCGAGGCCTCGCGCCAGACGTTCACCATGCCAAGTTGCCAGGGCAATCGCGGCGACCATCGTTGCAAGGCCGAGGAGAGCGAGTTGATTTATGGATTCGCGAAGCGGCAGCTCGAAACTCGAAGTCGGTACGCCGACCGAGATCCGCCAGTTGGGCGCCATCTGCGGTCTTGCGAAGGCCGCCTGTATCGGCGTGCCCTCCAGCGTTGTTCCCGACCACGTTCCATTGGGCCCGGTAGTGTTCCGCTGAAAGCTGTCGGTTGCGATGGCATCGAAATAGCGTTCGTGGAATCGAGAGCGCGCGATGATCTTGTGATTGGCGTCGACGATTGACATCGTCCACTCGGCAGGCAGCATCTGGGCCTTCAGGATTTCCACCAGCCGGCGGGGTGAAATGCCCATTGTGATCACGGCGTTTCTTTCACCGACCTGAACAGGCTGAGCGATGCTGATGATGCGTTCCCCGTCGAGATAGGATGTGAACAGATCGGATACGACGGCCTTCGACATTTGAAGTGCCATGCGATCCGCGTTCGACAATGAGTTGGGAAGTGGAGTCCCCCACGTGCGCCGGGTGTTGGACAGATGCTGGCCGGATTGATCCTTCAGAATAATCTCGCCGTCGACGACTTTCTTCACGGCGACGGAGTATTCGTGAAAGCCCTTCATGTCTCCGTGCTTGATGAACGGGGAAGCGGCAAGGACGGTCAGCACGGAAGATTGATTGGCCAGTTCCCGGTCGATGTCCGCCGCGACACGCTGGACGGCCTCTATGGCCTGCTGCCGATAGCGGGAGCGCTCGCTCTTCGCAATGCTGGCGATGAGAAATCCGGAGTAGAGGAAGGCCGGCAGCAGCAGGCCCACCATGATGATGAGCTGCTGGGTGCGAACTGATCGCGAATGACGGGGACGAAGCAGAAAAAACAGGGTGACCTCCTGTAACGCTCCGAATGCTGGGCGAAAACCCAATGGTCTC
>CANJPN010000151.1 GCA_947475855.1 Bradyrhizobiaceae bacterium | reverse complement strand
TTGGGAAGCTGCCGCATTACCACTATGCTACGCCCGCATACGGCCCTGGAAAGTCAGGCGGGGCCGATGGGGGAACGTATAGCCCGGAGGCTGGGGGCCGCACAAGGTGGTTGGGGCGGTGCAAGGCGCGCCTATTTCGAGGAGCCGTGGATGGCCGCCTTCGCGGCCATGAGGGTTTGTGGGTGGTGACGGGAACTCTCCCGTTTCCCTGATACTGAGCGCTACTTCCGCGGCAAGGCGACTTTTCTTATTTGCGCGGCAATGCCACGACGAGGTCGATCTCGATCCGGGCGCCGGGGGACGAGAGCTGGTTGACGCAGATGGTCGTCGAGGCCGGGTGCCATTCGCCGAAGTAAGCGTTCATGACCTTGTGAAGGCCGTCGAAGTCGCGGATGTCCGTGAGATACTTCGTGACCTTGACCACGTCCTTCCAAGAGGCGCCTTCCTTGTCGAGGCACATCTTGAGGCTGTCCATCGCGCGGCGCGTCTGCTCCTCGATCGGGCACGGATGATCGTGCTGGTTCTCGATGTGGGGATGGTCGTGATACAGCGGCGATGCCGTCGCACCGGACACGAACATCAAATCGCACGCGCCGACGATCTTGACCGCCGGGGCATACGGCATCCGGTGGCTTTCTTCGGGCTTGGGCTGAACGACCTCGAGCTTGTGGGACATGGCATGCTTCCTTCTATGGGACGTGACTAGTTCGGCCGCCAGCGCGCCAAGCGCTCATCGACCATATCCTGCAACTTGGTTACGACGATGCCAAGCGTGGCCAGCACGACCAGCACGGCGAAGACGTCCTCGGTGTTGAGCACCTGGCCGGCGAGAAACAGGCGGGCACCGAGCCCTGTGCGACCGACGACCATTTCAGCGGCGACAACGAGGATGATCGAGACGCCGAGGCCGAGCCGGACACCTGCAAAGATCGAGGGAACCGCGCTCGGGATCAACACGCGGCGGACGATCTGGCGCTGATTGGCGCCGAGGTCACGCGCAGCTAGAACGAGGCCAGGATCGCATTGGCGAACGCCAAGCAGCGTATTGATCACCACGGGGAAGAACGCGCCGAGCGCGCTGATCGTCAGCATGAATGGCCCACCTGTGCCGAGCCAAATCACCAGTAGCGGGATCAGCGTCACCTTGGGCAACGGATAAAGCGCTGCGATGAACACGTCGGCGATCGCTGCGACCCGTGGAGAAGTCGCCATCCAGACCCCCATGAGAATGCCGGCGACGACACCGATCGCACAGCCTGCGAAGATGCGCCACAGCGTCCAACCGAGGTCGAGCACGAGGTTCTCAGCGACGAAAAGCTTCACCATCGAGGCGACAATCTGGGAAGGCCTGGGCAAATAGAGCGAGTTGATATTGCCGAGCCAGCAGCCGAGCTCCCAAAGGCCGAGCACCACCGCGACCGCAACCCAGCCCATCCAGCGGGCGTCCTTCGGTCCGGTGCCGGCAAGCCGCATCGGGGCGCTGCTTGCCGCGTTCTCCGCCCTCGCGGCGCGTTCCAGCGTGCCGTCCGCCATGGTCAATTTCCTTCGCTGCGCATGGCGCGCTCGACCTCGTCACGCAGCAGTCCGTAGATCTGTTCGAACAGCGCCACATACTCGGCACGACCTGTTGTGGCATGCCCGCGCGGACGGGGGATATCGACCGCGATCTCCGCTGCGATCCGGCCAGGACGAGCGGTCATCACCAGCACCTTATCTGCGAGCAGGATAGCTTCCTCTATCGAATGGGTGACAAGGATCGCCGTCTTGCGCGTGCTTTCGACGAGGCGGGCGAGCTGCTCCTGCAGCACCAGACGTGTCTGCGCATCGAGTGCGCCGAAGGGTTCGTCCAGCAACAGCACATCTGGATTCATGACGAGCGCGCGGGCCAGACCGACACGCTGTCGCATACCGCCCGAGAGCTGGCGCGGAAGCTTGCTCTCGAAGCCAGCAAGATCGACGGCCGCCAACGCCTCTCGCACTCGAAGCTGCCGGTCTGGCTTCGCAACACCGGCAAGCTCGAGGCCGAAGCCGACGTTCTCCTCGACTGTCAGCCAAGGGAAAAGATTGAAGGACTGCCAGACTGTCGCCATCGACGGCGCTGCTCCCGCGCTGCCGTCGGGACCCAAGTAGGCGATGCTTCCCGTGCTCGGCTCCAGGAATCCTCGCACGATCTGCAGCAAGGTGCTCTTGCCGCAGCCGGACGGGCCGATGATCGCCGTCACCTCGCCTGGCGCGAAAGCGCAACTCACGCCTTCGAGTGCAACGACGGGCGTGCCTTGCCTGATGGCCCAAGCAAGGCCCAGATCCTTGGCGACAACTGCAGTCATAGTACTTGCTGTTCCGGGCGCTTGCCCAGACGAAACGGCGGCCTTCATCTCGTTGTCCAACTCGCGATCTGATGATCAGATGAAGGGATTCTTCTCGGCGAGGCGCTTGGCCGCCTCGCGTGCCGGGGTGAGATCGAAGATCTGATCTTCCTTGAAGTCGCCGGCAGGGGCGAGCTTCATCTTCTGCCAGAAGCGGCCCTGCTTCATAACCGAGGCGGTATCGATCGAGCCGTCCTCGTTGAACCAGGTCCAACGCGGAGCTGCCGCCGTTATCAGCGCCTCGGGAACTTTCGTGGCATCATGAATGATCTTGATGACGGCCGGGTCCTTCTCAGCGGCAGCCTTGTTGTAAAGCCGCGCCGCATGCGTGTGCACCATGGCGAACCTGATCGCGGCCGACATATTGGCCTTGAGGAAAGTTACAGGCATGGCCCAGCCCGCCAGCTGCATGTTGGGATCGACGTCGTAGCCAGCCTCGATCATCTTACCGGCATTGTTGCGCTCCGCGATCAAGCCGAGCGGCACCGGGATCTGGGCCACGTCGCACTGGCCGACCCCCATCGCCTTGACGATGTCAGGATAAGTCAGACCGGGCTGCCAGTTGATGTCGGTCAGCGGATTGAGGCCTGCCTTCTCCAACGATATGCCGATCAAGTAGTGATCGACACCGCCGACGGCTTGAAGCAAAGCGCGCTTGTCCTTGAGCATCGCGAACTTCGTGATGCTCGTTACACCGGCCTTGTACATGTCGTTGCTGACGACAAGTTGCATTGTGCCGGAGCCCGGCTTCTCGACGCCACGATCGACCGTCAGGCGGAATGGCGCACCACGCGCTACCGTATTAAACAGGCCAGCGTTGGCGGTCGAAACCGTGGCGTCCAGCTCACCGGCAACGAGCGCTGGTATTGCGAGTGCGCCATCGGCGAAGGTGCGCGCGTCGACCTCGAGGTTGACCTTGTCGAAAAAACCGCGTGCCTGGGCCAGGAAGATCGGTCCCGATGAGACCAGCGGAACGACGCCAAGTCGAATCTTGGCCTTGGGCTCCTGTGCGGAAACAAACGGCGCTGGGAAAGTCGACATTGCACCAATGGCAGCGGCACCCCCCAGCACCTTACGGCGATCGATACGGCGAATGATCATGTCAGAGCTCCCGAGGTTTTGCGCCAATTGGCATATCGGCGATTGTTTCGTACCTCGCTTTCCGTGTCCAGTGCCGGTTTGCGCTGCAAACTCGGGCAGCTGCCTGGAAAATTTGCTCCGGGCTGCGACGGCGAGCCATAATCAACTGCTTGAACTGCTCTGCCTGGCGAAAGCCAAAAGTACATGACTTGGCGCATCCTCTCCAGATTGATCGCGGTTGTCGCATTGACAGCATGGATTTTGCTCAGTGCGTCGACTGCCTTCGCGGGCGAAGCCAATTCACGCCCCGACTGCCGGAGCGCGCTCGCCGCCAATGATAATCCTGCGGCTGCAAGGCGTGCGATCCGTGCCTGCAACCTCGAGCTTGGCAATGGCGAACTCAGCGCGCAACGGCGAGCAGAACTGTTGGTTCACCGCGCCACGGCTTACGGCTACGCGCAAGAAGGCGAGCGGGCAGCGGCAGATCTCGTTGCGGCTAGGGCGATGTCGCCAGCCGATCCATGGCTCGCGCGGATGATCGGGGAGACATATGTGCAGCTTGGCCGTTTTGCGGATGCTGAACGGGAACTGGCCGGGGCGATCGAGCTGGAGCCCCATCCGGCGGCGTTCCAGGCCAGGTGCGCTGTGCGCATGGAGACGAAGCGCTACCTGGAAGCGCTGGCCGATTGCGAGACTGCTCACAGCGCCGATCCCAGCTCACGCTCGGCGGTGCTGACGGCGCAGATCTATCGCGAGCTTGGGCGACATGCATCCGCGATGGCGCTGCTGGAGAATGCTGTCGCATCCAGATATTCCGACGCCGCCACATTGCGACTGCTATCATCGCTTTACGACGAAGCGGGCCGCAGCGCGGACGCGTTACGAATCACGGCGATGCGGCGGCGAGCACCGGCTCCACGCTAGAGCATCATCCGATCATTCGATCGCCTCCGGCGATCGCGCACGATCGGATACTGCTCCATTCATCCTGCCTTCGCGACCAGATCAAACGCCCGCGACGAAAGCCTCACGGCGATGATCGCCCGCGCCAGCGAGATTGCCATTGTCGAGCCACTCGATGCACTTGGCCGAGCCAAAGAAATATGGGTCACCACCGCGCCGCGCTTTGTGGCCGTATCGAGCCAACTGTTCAGGCATACTCGCTGGGAAGAACGGTTCGATCAGGAAGTCACCGCCCTTGCGATTGCACCAGCGCGGGGCTTCGACGGCAGCGGAGACATCGCTGCCGCGATCCAGCAGCTCAAACATCATCTGCGCGCCGGTAAGCGTCTGGCTTATCCCGCCCGGGGAGGCCAGTGCGAAACGAGGACGGCCGTCCTTGTGCACCATGATCGGACACAGCGTGTGGAACGGCCGGCGGCCCGGGCCGACGCTGCCGGGCTGGCCCGGACGGTGGTCGAAGTCCTGCATGCGATTGTTGAACAGAATGCCCGTCGCCGGGTCCATGAACATCGAGCCGAAGACATTGTAGATGCTCTGCACTATGCAGATCATGTTTCCGGCGTTGTCTGCGATCAGAACGCATGCGGTGCCGCCACTACCGGGAACACTGCCCTGCGCGGAGATCGCGCGCACCGCAGCCTTCATGCGGGCCTTCATTTCCGGGGCGAGCATTTTTGCGGAGGCATCAGGATCCAGCGAAGGATCGAAGACGAGACCCTGGCCATGCTCGAACGCGGCTTTCATCGCGCTCATCTGGTAGGCCATGCGGCGGACGGGATCGGCGGCAAGCTCGTCGCTCGACACTGCCGAGAGGCCGTCGAGCTGCATCAACAGCAGCGCGCTACAGGAATTCGGGGGCAATACGGAGACGCGGTGGCCGCGGTAGTCCGTCGACACCGGATCGACCCACATCGGAGCGTAACCCGCAAGATCGGCTTCCGTCATCAGGCCACCAGCGTTGGCGTGAGCCTTGGCAATGTGGCGGGCGGTTTCGCCCTTATAGAACTCGTCGGCACCGCCTTTGGCGATGCGCTTCAGCGTGGCGGCGAGCGCGGGCTGATGCAGCGTCGCACCGAGCGGAAGGTAATTTCCACCGGGCAAGAAGACGCCGGCACACCCAGGATCCTTGGCCAGATCAGGCGAGTCCTCAGGCAGGCGCGAGCCCAGGATATAGGAGACGGGATGTCCGGAGGCGACCTCGATCGAATCTGCGAGCAGTTCGCCCCACGGCTTCGTGGCAAAGCGCTTATGCAGCGTTTCCCAGGCGCGGACGAGGCCCGGCACACATGCGGCCATCGGGCCGTGGACCTTCATTCCGTCCTTGAACTTGTCCGGGGTTGCTGCGGCAGGCGCAACGCCTGATGCATTCAAGGCATGCAGCTTGCCGGATGCAGCCTCATGATAAAGGACGAAGCAATCACCGCCAATAGTCGTGGCCTGACCGACCGCGACGGCAAGAGTCGCGGACGCAGCAATGGCGGCGTCAATGATGTTACCTCCACGTTTGTGCACGTCGACCGCCGCCAACGTCGAGGCCGAGTGCCCAGTTACCGACATGAAGCGATTGCCATAGACTGGCGCGCGCACGGACGCGCGTTCGGAGCTGCCGTCGGACATTTCGGGATTCCTTGCTGCGGTGGCGACCTTACTGCTTGGGCGCGGTGATATTGGCACCACGGATCACAGTGCGCCACTTTTCGATGTCGTCAGCAATACGCTTGCCCAACTGCTCGGGCGTGGAAGGCTCGGGCTCGACGCCCTGGGCCAGCAGGAGCTTGCGGGTGGCGTCGTCCTTGACCACGGCAACGGTCGCGGCGGTCAATCGCGCGGCGATCGACGGAGGCAGGCCGGCGGGCGCGACGAAAGCCTGCCACAATGTCGCGTCGAACCCGGGATAGCCCGACTCGGCGACCGTGGGCACGTCCGCCATCGTCTCGCTGCGGCGGGGGCCGGTTACCGCGAGCGCACGGACTTTGCCCTCCTGGATCAATTGGAGGCTGGGCGGCAACGTCGCGAAAACGATCTCGATGCGTCCGCTGATCAAATCCATCACCGATTGGCCGGTACCGCGATAAGGCACGTGGACCAGCTCGACGTTGGTGGTCTTTTCGAGCAGCGCACCGGCCAAATGGGACATGCTCGCAGGGCCGGCGGACGCATAATTCAACGTCCTGGGCTTTGTCCGGGCGGTGTCGAGAAGGTCTTTCAATGACTTCGCGGACAGGCCGGGAAATACGATGATCGCGAACGGGCTGTCGCCCAACATCGAGATCATCGTGAAGTCCTTGAGGGGATCATACCGGAGCGTTGCCGACAGGCTCGGGGCGACCGCGTGCGTACTCGTGTTGGCAAGGCCGATCGTGTAGCCGTCCGGCTCCGCGCGCGCGATCCCTTCGGTTCCGAGGTTCCCGCTGGCGCCGACACGATTTTCGATGACGATGCCTTGACCCAGCCGCTCGCCGAGCCGCTGGCCGACCACGCGAGCCACAGCATCCGAGCTGGAACCCGGCTGGAACGGGACGATGAGCTTGATGTTCCGGCTCGGCCACGCAGCATCCGCAGACTGGGCAAAAGCCGCATTCTCACATCCAGCGAGTACCGAGATCGAGGCGCCGATACCGGCGACGAGCCGGGTCAATAGTCGGGCAACCACATTCTGCATCCCGCACCCCGGTTCAAGATTTCAAGGATTGAGCTTGCTCAACACCGACGTCGATTGCAAGCTCGTAAGGTAGGCAGAAAATGCAGTAAAATTCGGCATAACTTGCGATCCACTCGATACCGCTCACTGGATCGACTCCGCCTCGCGCAAGCTATCGAACAGCGACGTCCGAAGGAGAAACTTGCGCGCGGCCTCGGGATCTTCCGACGTGCGGCGGAGCTGATCCTGGTTCTTCTGACGAACCGCCGGATCCTGCTCGGCGAGGCGCCGCTTGTTCTGAATCGTGTCGGCTTGCGTGTGCGAGAGCGCGATGTGACGGCGCTGGCGCTCGTAGCGATCAAGCAGGCCTTCATCGGCGCCGTTATGCATGATCTCGGTGAGCTTTCCGGCCAGATTGAAGGCGTCGTGCACCCCGCTATTCAGTCCCATGCCGCCAATCGGGCTGTTCACGTGGGCGCTGTCTCCAACGAGAATACAGCGGCCCTGCCGGAACTTCTTCGCGACGCGCTGATGCACCGTGTAGAGATTCGATCCTCTGATCGTGTATGGCGACTTGAAGTCGATGTACCGGTCGAGCAAGCGGCGCAGATTGCTCTCAGCGAGAATGTCCTCCTCGCGCTCGTGTGGCTTCGTCGGGAAATGCACCCGCCAACGGTCGGCGGGACCTTTCCAGTGAAACAAGTTCGACCACTCGACAGGATCGGAGATGTAGTTGCGCTCCGCGAAGCCGTGATCGCGGAATTCGTAGGAGACCTCGATGTTCAGCGTCCGCTCGGTTTCAGTGAAGCCCTCGAACTCGATGTCGAGATCCTTGCGGACGATCGAGCGCGCGCCTTCCGCGCTGACGAGATAGCTGCCGCTCAAGGTCTCCCGTTCACCCGCTTCGTTGACGATCGTTGCGCGGACGCCGTCCGAATTGTGTTCGAAGCTCACGAATTCCGCGCCGAGCCGAACCCTGATTAGCGGATTTGCCTTGGCGAGCCCAAGCCCCTCCTCGACGATCTTGATGCGCTCACATTGCAGCGCGTAGGGAAAGCGTGTGTCGTTCTTGAGCACGCCGTGATCGAACTCAGCCACGCGCTTCCAGCCCGGACGGTCCCAGTAGTGAAAGACCGGCGCGATAATCCCCCGCGGCTCAAGCTTCTCATACAGGCCGATCTGATCATAAAGTTCCAGTGTCGATGCGTGGTTCGTGCCTGCGCGCGGCACTTGCTCAAGGAAGTTATCATCCTTGAGCTGCTCGATAACCGTCGACGTGATCCCCGATTTCGCGAGCGCCAGTGCAAGACAGAGACCTACCGGTCCCGCGCCGATGATGATGACGGGAGCAGACTTCGAAGACGTCGATTTCGAGGGCATGGGGGCTCGTAATTGGCGCGAACACAATTGGAAATCGCGTGAGAATCGCGAGGCTTCCCAGTTATGAAACTGCGGAAGTTCCGCTGTTTCTCAGGGTCTTGCCGGCTCGCAGAGTTTAGCGATCCTTGCCTGCATCAGGTCTTGGCGGGCACGACTTCCTTTACCGCGCCCTTCCAGCCGCTATGCGTCAGGTCGAATACGATGCCGAGCGGATCCTTGTACTTGGCTTCGTAGAAGGAGTTCGGCGAGGTCGGACGGCCGGCGAGATACTTGCCGCCTGCCTTGATGACCTGCTTCTCGGCGGCGTCGAGATCGTCGACCCACATGCCGAAATGATAGAGGCCGATCTCTTCCTCCGGCGTCTCCTTACCAAGCAGCGCCACGTTCATTGTGCCATCGGTCATGTAGATCCCGCGGCGCGCGGTGCCTGCACGCGTCATGCCGAACGCTTCCTCGAAGAATTTGGCGGACGCCTCTGGGTCGGGAACGATAATTGCGATGTGGCGGAGTCTCGTAGCCATGTCACTTGCCCTGGTCGTGCCGGCATCGATGCGACTCACCCTTAAGGCAATTAGTTCGCACCTAGTCGGCGTTGCTAGATAAGATTGCTATCCAACTGGACAATCCCGCAAATTATTGCGAATTGCAAGTCGGTGGCGTGCTGCGCCGAGCCTCTAAACGGAATGCCCGAAAACATGGCGCTGCATCGCCCGACTGGACGGGGCTTGCCCGAACTTACCGGTCGCCCGGATTTGGTGCCATATCCTCTGGCAGACGCCGCTGTGCAATTCCTACCATGGATCATCACATGAACAACGCCGACCTGATCGTCAAAACGCTGAAGGCCGCCGGGGTCAAGCATGGTTTCGGCGTTCCCAGCGGCAACGTCCTGCCGCTGATGGAAGCGATGCGAACGGGAGGCATCGACTTCGTCCTGACGGCGCACGAGGGCTCGGCCGGGTTCGCGGCGGACGTGACGGCCCGGATTTCGGGAACGCCGGGCTTCTGCATCGCGACGCTCGGCCCGGGCGCGACAAACCTTGCCACCGGCATCGGCGATGCGTTCCTCGACCGGTCGCCGATGATCGCCATCACGTGCACACTGAACGAGGCGCAGCTCGGCCGGCGCATCCAAATGTGGATCGACCATCACACACTGATGAAACCGATCACCAAAGCAACGATGCGGCTGGAGAAGGGCAAAGTCGGCGCCCAGCTCGCGGAGGCGATCCGCATCGCGATGACAGAGCCGCAAGGGCCTGTTCATCTCGACCTGCCGGAAGACGTCGCCGTCGCCGAGACCAGCGAGAGCGTTCCAGCGCCCCTGAAGGTCGTTCCGCTGGCGAACGCGGCGGATGCCGAGATCGAAAACGCAGCGAAAATCATTGCCACCGCGAAGCGGCCGGTCGCGGTGATCGGAACGAGCGCTATGCGGATGCGCGATCCGGATCTGCTGCGCGCGGTCGTCGAGCGGCACAACCTGCCGTTCTTCACGTCGACGATGGCTAAAGGCTTGATCGACGAAGACCATCCGCTGTCGCTGGGCTGCATCGAGCGGGCGAAGCGCAAAGTGCAGCGCCATTTGATCGGAAGTGCGGATCTGATCGTCGGGCTCGGCTACGACACCATCGAGGTCGAATACGAAGCGTGGGTTGGCAAGGTGCCGGTACTCGATATCAGCATCGAGAAGCCGGATGTGGACGGAACCGTCACGATTGCCGGGACGGCTACCGGCGACCTCGATTCGTCGATGAAACGCCTGGCGATGCTTCCCGCGATGGCCAACGGCTGGAAGCTAGCCGAGCTAAAGGCGCATCGCGATGCGTTCCAGGCGTCGCTGCGACCTGCTGTTGCCCGCTTCGCGCCGCACCAGGCGATCGACGTCGTACGTCGCGTGCTACCGCGCAACGGCATTCTGACTTTCGATGTCGGCGCGCACACGCATCAGATCGCGAGCCAATGGACCGCGCATGCGCCGCGCACGTTCATGATCACAAACGGCTGGTCATCGATGGGGTTCGGTCTGCCAGCGGCACTGGCAGCGAAGATCGCGCGGCCGGACCTGCCGGTCGTGTGCGTGATGGGCGATGGCTGCTTCCAGATGACGTGCGGCGAAATGACGGTCGCGCGGCGGCTGAGCCTTTCGCTGCCGGTGGTGGTGCTCGACGACCGCTGGCTGTCGCTGATCAAGGTGAAGCAGGAGCGGCGCGAGCTGCCCTACTACGGCACTACGACGCTCTCGGCAACGGACTTGCCGCCGCCGGCACATTACTTCGGCGTGCCGTGCGTGGGCGTGCGCGATGGCGAAAGCCTCGAACGGGAGTTGCGCAAGGCGTTCGCCGCGTCCGGGCCAACGGTGATCGAAGCGGTCGTCGATCCGGCGCACTATACCGAGACGGTCTATGACTGAGAAATGTTCGTTCACCCCCTTCACGGTGCGACGGAGACCGCGTTCGACGCATTCGGCGAGGGGCGCACCACGGTGACCGTACATGGCGCCTCCGCCATGACCTGGGCGGGAAGACGACTGCTGGTGACCCCCGAGCCTGCGGGAGCACCGATGATCAGGTGATCGACCGAGTTCGACTTGGCAAAGTCGATGATGCCCCCGGCGATGCTGCGCTGCTCAAGCAAGTGGTAGGTGATCTTCGCACGCGGCAACTGCAGAGGCTCAGCCCAATGGCGCAGCATCGCCATGCGATGGACATGGATGTTGTCGCCGTTATCGTCGACGTTCTCGTCGATGGCCAGCAGCGAGGTCTGCATTACGTTGAGACAGGCGATGCGAGCGCCGGGAATGTTCGCCAGTACGGAAACCGTCGAGTCGAGCAGAGCATGGCGCAGATCCTCAAAGCCCGGCCTTAGATCGACAGCGACGAGAATGATCGGCGCGCGTGGCTGCGGCTTGATCGCGCTCGCCAGGATTTCGCGCATGGTCGAGCGCACGCACAACCAGCGGCCGAAGGCGGTGCGAGCATCGGCGCGATGCGTGCGCTGGGATCGCTCCGTCAATTCGACCAGATCCAGATGGCGTAGATCGAAGGCAAGTTCCTCGGCGGTCTTGTAGCGGCGATCAGGCAGCGGCTCGATGCACTTGAGAATGACCTCCTGCAACGCCGGCGAGATCTCGGGTTTCAACCCGCGTGGCGGAACAGGATCGCGCCAGACGCGCTGGCGCACCTGGGCGATGCGGCCGGGGGAACCGAACGGCAGTTCGCCCGTCGACATCTGGTAGATGATCGCGCCCAATGCAAACAAGTCGCTGCGCTTGTCCGAGCGGACGCGCAAGAGCTGCTCCGGCGCCATGTACTCAACCGTGCCGGTCGGTTTGTGGAACTGTTCTTCGAGCAGATCCGGCAAGTGCTCGTGGCGCGATAGGCCGAAGTCGATCAATACGGCTTCGCCGTTCGGGCGGAACAGCACATTGGCAGGCTTCAGATCGAGATGCAGTACATGCTGCTGATGGAGATCGCCCAGAGCCTCGGCAATAGCGGTGCCATAGACGATCGCCTGCTCGATGTCCGGCTCGCCGACGTGGATGCGTTTCTGCAGCGACGCGCTGTCGAGATACTCCATCACGATATATGGCTGAACCGAGAATTCTCCGGTCGCCACCCAGCGCGGCACGTGGTGGCCTTTCAGCTCGGCCATGATCATCTGCTCGACCTCGAAGCCGACGAG
>CANJPN010000150.1 GCA_947475855.1 Bradyrhizobiaceae bacterium | reverse complement strand
AATCATGGTTCGCCACAGCAGCAAACCCCCATCACGATTTGCAAGGAAATCCACGGGGAAGCGTGGAAATCCGGCAACTCAAAGCCAGACTTCCCGCTCGATCAGCAAACGAGATCAGCAGGTTGAAGAAACTTCACGGCCGACTAATTAATTTTTGGCTCCAAGTTTTAAGAATGTGCGCCGGTTGCGGCAAGCGGCTCGAGGAACTCAAGTCGCTCATATTGCGAGCGTATGCGGCAATTCCGATGGCTCACGTTACGATTTGACTGCGTCATTTCATTCTAATGCCGCCTTCCCCGGTCCAGTGCGGCACAAGTCACGCTGGCCGCTCGTCAGGCGTAACTCGGACTGAAATCTGCTCGCTGCCTCGCAGCATACGTATTTCCACTTCACGGCTTATGCGGCTCGCATCGAGAAGCCGCATGATGTCGTCAACTCCCGTTATCGGTAACCCGTCGAGCGCGACCACGATGTCGCCCGCCTTTATGCCGCCCGCCTCTGCGGGAGAGCCGCTTGCGACGTCGCGCACCAGCAAGCCGCTACCCTGTGCGATGCCTGCCAGATCGCGTAGCCGCCGCGGCATCAGTATTTGTTCGCCGACAATGCCGATACGGCCCCTGCGGACGCGTCCGTGAGCGAGGATCTGACTGAGAACGTGGCGAGCCGTGTTGGCCGCCACGGAAAAGCAGATGCCTTGCGCACCGGCGATCATGGCGGTGTTGATGCCGATTACCTCCGCCGTGGAACTGACCAGCGGGCCTCCCGAGTTTCCCGGATTGAGCGAAGCGTCGGTCTGGATCACGTCGCCGATCAGCCGGCCGTTGCTGCCGCGCAGCGAACGCCCGACCGCGCTCACGATGCCCGCCGTGACGGTGCTTTGGAAGCCCAGCGGATTGCCGATGGCGATTGCGATCTGCCCGGGCCGCACACGCTTTGAATCCGCCAGTTGAGCCGGCGGTAGCGTCTCGGCAGTCTCGCCGCGTAGCACCGCGAGATCGGTCTCCTGGTCGCGACCGATAGCGCGCGCGGAATTGTCGGCCGTCAGCCAGTGTCAGAGTGATCCGGCTCGCCCCATCGACGACGTGATTGTTCGTCAGCACGATGGCGTCAGGCGACACGATCACGCCGCTCCCCGAGCCGTTCGCCGCCCGGCCTTGCCGTTCGCCCTCCATCTCGATGTGCACGACCGCCGGCGACACGGTTTCCACAACCCTGACGACGGCCGTCGAATAGGCGTCGAGCAGATCTCCGTCGTTGTTGGCAGCGTGCGATGGATGGTGGGGCGCGGTGCTGCTGCCGTGAGCATCTTCAGCTTTGACGACCTTGCGGCCGAATCCAAAACGCATGGGAACTCCCGCATTGACCGACCGGCAACTGCGCCGGACCAGGTGAGTGATATGGGAGCCGATTGTGGAAGTGTCGAGAGGGGCAGCGCGGCATGGGAGATAGGCTTTAAAATCAAGCGCTGCTGTGTCCGAGATAGGCTTCGATAACCTTCGGATTGCTCAGCACTTTCGCTGGCGGTCCGCTGGCGAGCGTGCAGCCGTAGTCGAGCACTTGAATCCGGTCCGCGAGATCCGAGATCATCTGCATATCGTGCTCGATCCAGAGGATAGCGAGGCCGATTTCGTGCTTCACCCGCAGGATGAATCGCGCCAGATCCTCGCGCTCGTCGCGATTGAGCCCGGCAGAGGGTTCGTCGAGGAGTAGCAGCTTCGGCTCCATCGCCAGCGCGCGGGCAAAACCGACGAGCTTCTGCAATCCGAAAGGTAGCGCATCGACCGGTGCGTGCCGATAGTGCTCGAGCTCTGTCAGCTCGATAATCCGCTCCACTTCCGCGCGCTGACGGAATTCCTCCCGCCGCGCACGCGGCAGATTCAACATCCCTGAGATGACGTTTCCGCGGCAATGCGCATGCCGTCCCGTCAGCAGCGTTTCGACCACGCTCATGTGCGGAAACAACTCGCCGTGCTGAAACGTCCGCGCGATACCGAGCCGTGCAATGGCATGCGGAGCGAGCTTCGTCAGCTCCTGCCCGCGGAACTTGATGCTGCCGCTGCCACGATAGAGCCCGCTGATGCAGTTGAACACGCTCGTTTTGCCGGCGCCATTCGGTCCGATCAATGCGAACAGCTCGCCGGTTTCGACCTGCAGTGAAACATTGTCGAGCACCCGAAGTCCGCCGAACGCGAGCGACAGTCCCTCGATTTCCAGCTCAGCCATACCACCTCCGGCTGCGCCGATATTGCTTGATCTCGGCGTAAGAGCGCCGGTCGCCGGCGCGCGCTTGCCCCAGATAGAACTCCTTGATCTCAGGATGATCCTTGAGGCGCGCTGCATCGCCATCGAGAACGACCCGGCCGTTCTCCAGCACATAACCGTAATCCGAAATCGCGAGAGCCACTGACGCACTCTGTTCGACCAGCAGGATAGTGATGTCTAACTCGCGGCGGATCTGCACGAGCCGTTCCATCAACCCCTCGACCACGACGGGCGCGAGACCGAGCGACAGCTCGTCGATCAGCAGTAGCTCGGGATGGCAAACGAGCGCGCTACCGATCGCAAGCATTTGGCGCTCGCCACCCGACAGCAATCCGCCGATGCGCGCTCGCAACTCGGCGAGCCGCGGAAAGAAATGATATACGAGCTCCTCCCTGCGTCGACGTTCGCTGCGCGATGCTCTCGCCGCAACCGGCGCAGCCAGGTTCTCCGCGATAGACAGGTTGGGGAACACCTTTTCCCGCTCCGGTACGAGCGCGATGCCCAGACGCGCGATGGTGTGCGGTGGACGGTTGTCGATCCGCTGGCCCTTGAACGTGACGCTGCCGTCCGTTACGCGCGCGTCATCAATGCCGATAAATCCGGATATCGCGCGCAGAGTCGTCGACTTGCCCGCGCCGTTGGTGCCGATCACAGCCACGATTTGACCGCGTGCTACGCTCAGCGATATGCCTTGGACGGCGGTGATCGCACGTTTGTAGACGACCTCGAGCTTGTCGACGGTGAGCATCGTGTCGGAGTTCATTTGCGCCCTCCGCCGACCGGCCGCTGCTTGAACGGCCACAACAGAAAGAAGCTCTGCAGCCGCCGCCAGATGCCGACGAGTCCGAGCGGCTCGAAGATCAGGAACAGGATCATCACGACACCGAATGCTGCGTAGTTCACGGCGAACAGCGATCCCGCGTAGCGCTGCGATCCCGGCAGCATCCCGACGAGCGCCTCGATGGCGTAGGGAAACAGCGTAACGAAGATGGCGCCGAGCACCGCGCCGAGTAACGATCCCATGCCGCCGATGATGATCATCGCGATATACTGGATCGACAGGTAGAGAGAGAACGCTTCTACCGAGACAAAGCCGCGATGATAGGCGAACAGTCCGCCCGCCACCGCCGTCATGCTCGATGTGATCACGAATGCGCCGAGTTTCGCTGCCGCGACGTTGATGCCGAGCGCCCCGGCGACCGTCTCGTTCGCGTGCACCGCGCGCCAGGCGCGACCTGTATGACTGCGCAGGATGTTGGCCGCGAGCAGCAGCGCGACCACCGCCGCGCCTAGCATGACGAGATACCACGCTCGCCCGCTGGTGATTGATACGCCCAACAGGCTCGGTGGATCGATCATGATGCCAGTCGAGAAGCCGCGCTTCGACTCGTACTCGCCGCCGAGGTACACGACCACGAAATGCAACGCGAGCGTCGATACCGCGAGGTAGAGCCCGCGCAACCGCAGAGAAGGTAACCCGAACACGACGCCGAGAGCTGCACCCGTAACCGCCGCCGCCGGCAACGAGATCCAGAACGGCGCGTTGAACTCCTTGAACAGGATGCCGACGGTGAACGCGCCGGCAGCAAGCAATCCGGCGTGCCCGAGTGAGATCTGCCCTGCGTATCCGGTAAGCAGCGCGAGTGCGAGTGCCCCGACGATCGCGAGCAGCACCTGCGTCGCCAGATCGAGCAGGAAGGGCGACGCGATCAGTGGGACTCCGCACAGGGCAACGGCGAGCGCGGCCGTCGCCAACCACTCCAGTCGCGTCTGGATCAGCGCGTGGTCCTGCGCGTAGCTCGTTCTGAAATAGCCGCTGGCTCGCGGCGGATGCCTAGACACGATCGAGCGCCTCCCGCGTCCCGAACAGGCCCCACGGGCGAACGACAAGCATGCCGATCAGAACCAGGAACGGCACCACGTCGGCCAGCAGCGGATCGACATAGTGGATCATGAGGACTTCGGCAGCGGCCACGATCAGCGAGCCGGCGAGTGCGCCGACGAGACTATCGAGCCCGCCGACCAGCGCCGCGGGAAATGCCTTCAGCCCGATCATCACGATCGTCTGCGACAACCCGGAGTCGAGCGCGATGAGTATGCCGGCCAGTGAGCCAGTCAGTGTCGAAAGCCCCCATGCCAGCGCGTATACGCCGTGCAGGTTGATGCCGCGCTGAGCCGCCAGTAGCGGTGATTGCCCCGCCGCGCGCATCCGGATTCCCCAGCTCCCGAACCGCAAGAACGCGAACAGCGTGCTGTAGACGACGACAGTCGCCACGATCAGCATCGCCGAATAGAATGAAATGCTCGCGCCGCCAGGAAGGTTCAGCGTTGGGTTGGAAAGCGCGAGCGTCTGCGCGGGATATTGGATCTGTGCCGACCAGAACAGGATCACGAGGCCGCGCAAGAGAATGCCGAGCGCGACGGTTGCCAGCACGGCGGCCAACACCATCTCGCCGGTCATCTTGCGCATCAGGAACACATAGACGAGCCCGCCCACCATCAGGCTGAGGACCAACGCGCCCGCAATCGCGGCGATCGGGTTCGACGAAATCGTAGCCGCCGTCACGATCAGCATATAGCCGCCGAGCATCATCAATTCGCCGTGTGCGAGATTGAGGACGCGGCTGACGCGATAGACCAGGACATAGCCGCAACTGATCAGCGCGTAGATGGCGGCGAGCACGAGAATATTGACGATAAGCTGCATGAATTCTCCCCCTCTCCCCATCGCAGAAGTGCGCAGGGGAGAGGAAAAAAGGCTCATTTCACGTCGTAGCTGTACCAGTCCTTCGCCACCACGATCGCGTTCTTGGTGGGGTCCCATCGATAGACGCGGTAGTATTGCTTGGTGCGGAAGTGGTTCTCCTTGGTCCACTCGATCGGGCCGCCGCGCAGCCCCTTCGTGTCGACCTTCACGGATGCTAGCGCGTCGGCGACCTTCTGTGGCGTGGCGGGCCATCCGGCGCTCTTGAGTGCCGCCTCGATCACTTGCGCGGCGATCCAGCCTTCGGCCATCTGATTCGCGGGATACTGAGAGCCGCCTTCCTTCGCCGCGGCCTCGATCTCTTTGTGGATTGGCAGGCCGTCCTGGAACAGCGCGTTGGCGCCGACGACGAACAGCTTGGGATCCTTCAGCCGCACGAGTTCGCTTTCGGCTTCCAGATGCGCCCACGTCACGAAGTCGCCGGTCCAGCCCAGACGGCGAAGCGCTTCCACTGACCGGACTTGGGTGATCCACGGCGCCCACGAGAACACCCAGTTCGCGCCGGCATCCTTGATCTTGGTGGCGAACGGCGCATAGTCGGGCGTCGGTGGAGGGATGATTTCCTTCGCCACGGTTTTGAAGCCGAGCGCGCCGGTCTGTGTGTCCGCAAAGTCGATCTCTCCGCGCGAAACCGGAATTGCCATTGCCACGAGCCCGAGGTTCACGGCCTCCTTCGCGGTTTCCTTGATGAACGCGAGCGACGCGCGGCTGTCGTAGGTAGCGGCGAATGCGGTCGAGCAGAACTGGAGCGGCTCCGCGGGCGGGTTTACTTCCTTTGGGCACACCGCATTGGCGAACAGCAGCGGCACACCTGCGCGCTTCGTTTCGCCGATCACCGGCGCATATGTCGAGGACAGGCTCGTGTTGATCACGAGCAAGGCGTTGTCCTGTGCGACGAGCTTCTTGGCATTGGCGGCGGCCTTGCCAGGCTCTGCCGAGTCGTCCTGGATGACGAGTTTGATCTGTTTGCCGTTTACGCCGCCGGCCTTGTTGAGCCGGTCGAAATAGATCCGCATGGCGTCGACGCCGGGTGCGTAGGTTCCGGCTGGCGGACCGGTTAGCGCTCCCGTCAGGCCGATGACGTAGGCATCCTGAGCCGCGGCAGGAAGTGCTGCCGCGGTGAAGATGGCAGTACCAATGATAGCTTTCTTGAGCATCGTGTTCTCTCCCGGTTTTGGATTGTTCGTCATTGGGTCCGTCGTTGCGTTCCTCAATTAGCGCCGAGAACCTCCCCAGCGGCGGCAGTGACCCGTCGCTCCTCGCTGTCCTCGTACATTTCGTCGATGAGATCCTTGAAGCGCTCCTGCATCAGCTTCCGCTTCACCTTTCGCGTAGGTGTGACTGGCTCGCCCTCCTCTTCCGGGTCGAGCTGCTTGGGCAGGATGCGGAACGCCTTGATCTGCTCGACGCGTGCCAGCTCGGCATTCGTCTTGTCGATCTCGGCTGCGATCACCCCCTTGATGCGGTCGTGCGCGGCGAGCATCGTGAAGCCGGTATAGGAAATGTCGTGCGCGCGCGCCCAGTCGCTCACGGTATCGAAATCGATCTCGATTACGGCTGTGAGGTACTTTCGGTTATGGCCGATCACCATCGCTTCGGCGATATAGGGACTGCCGCGCAGACTGTTCTCGATCGTCGACGGCGAGATCGTTTTTCCGCCCGAAGTGACGATGAAATCCCGCGCGCGATCTACGAGCCGGAGTTGGTTGCCATCCCATTCCGCGATATCGCCAGTATGAGACCATCCTTCTGCGTCGATGACCTCGCTGGTGGCCTCGGGGTTGCGCCAGTAGCCGTCGAACACGTCCGGTCCGCGCACCAGCAGCTCGCCGTCGGCCGCGAGCTTGACTTCCCAGCCGCTGACAACGCTGCCCACGCTGCCGGGTCGCGGAAAGGGGCCAGCCTGCGCGCTGATGAAGGCGCCGCCGGTTTCAGTCTGGCCATAGGCTTCGCATAGGTTGACGCCCCAGATCTGCCACAACGCGGCCGTTTCGCGAGGTAGTGCGGCCCCGCCCGCGATGGCGAGCTGCACCTGATCGAGACCGATCTTGGTCAGCATCGGTTTGAAGGCGATCGCGCGCGCGACGCTCGCGAGCAGTGGATCGATAGCGGTGCTTTTGCCTTCCCATCGCCGTCGAGCAACTGGGCGGGCCAGCCGCATCGCAGTCTCGTGCGCCAGGCCCTTGATCGATGACGTCGCGCCGATGCCGACCAGCAGTTGTGACGCGAACTTCTGCATGTAGCGCGGTACGGTGAAGAGAACCGTAGGGGCGACTTCGACCAGCGTGCGCAGCAGGTCCTCCACGTCCTCGCCATAGTGTGGAACGAGCCCCGAGATCAACGGCAGTGTGATCGCGATATCGCGGCCGAAAATATGGCACATCGGCAGGAACACGACGGTCCTGTGCGTCTCACGCGCCAGTGTCGGGAAATGATCGACGATCGTGTACGTTCCGGCCAGATGCCGCCCGTGCGAGATCAATGCACCTTTTGGATTTCCCGTGGTGCCGGACGTGTAGACGATGAACGCAGGATCGGTGCCCGAGACCTTTGCGGCCATCGCCTCCAGCGCGGCCTGCCCAGCCTCGATCGGCCCTGCGGCGGCAAGAATGTCGTCCATCCGCTTCAGCTTCGGATGGTCGTAGCCATAGGTCGCTGATGCATCGATGACGACAATGGACTTTAACTCGGTCAAACGATCGCCCGACGCCAGGATCTTATCGATGTACTCCTGGTCCTCGGCGATGAACACCGACGCACCCGCATCGGCCATCTGGTACTCGACCTCGGAAACCGATGCCGTCGGATAGATGCCGAAAGAGATCGCGCCAAGCGCCTGCACGGCCATGTCGCAAACGGCCCATTCTTCCGTGGCGTCTCCCATGATCGCCACGCGATCACCACGCTTCACGCCGAGCGCAGCGAGCCCGCGCGCGGTTCGGCCGACCAGGTTGGCGTAGTCCCGCCAAGTGCGCTCACGATAGAGCCCGCGATGCTTCGACCGAAACGCGATCTCGCCGGGCTTTACGCGTGCATGCTCGACGATGAGCTGCGGCGCGGTCTTCGCCCTCAGCTCGGCGAATCTAGGGGAAAGCTCACGCACGGCGCGGCCTCCCTCTCTTCTGGGGCATGCGTTTGACGGCTGTCGCACCCGGCTTCGCCACAGCCAGTCCGTCCATCACGAGGCGCGCGAATTCAGCCGCTAGCACGGTCGTGGATGAATTCGGTTCAGCCGGCCTCCAATTGATCACGGCATTGCACATGCCCAGTATCGCCAGTGTCGTGGTGCGCGGATCGGCGTCCGGCCGCAGGACGCCTTCGTCCATTCCGCTTTCGACGATCTGCTGAAAAATCCGCTCCAAGCGTCGGCTCGCGCGGCCAATCCGCTTGCGGCTCGCAGCCGGCAGATAGCGCCGCTCGTTGATGAATACGCGGACGTAGTCGCGCCGTGTCTCGAGCGGCGAAAGATGCGCGGCGATCAGGCGCTCGATCTTCTCGCGCGGTGTCCCCGCCTTCTTCAGAATTGCTTCCGCGGCATCGACGAACCCGTCGACCCCGCGCTCGCACACAAGTTCCAGCGCGGCTTCCTTCGATGCGAAGTAGTAGTAGAGGCTGGCTTGTCTCAGCCCGAGCGCGTCCGCGATATCCTGCGTGGAAGTGCCGTGATAGCCGCGCTCGGCGAACACCCGTGCAGCGGCGTCGACGATCTCGCTGGCTCGTTTCCTGGGGCGCTCTCCGGCGCCGCTCTGAAGCGTTGCGTGGTCCATTGCCATCACGCCATCAACTTCGCCACCGATTACGCTAACGTTGCGCGCGCCGTCCAAGACGAATACGGCGAGCGCCTCCCCAGGCTGGATTGACTTGATCATTAGACCGATGGAAATCTATATGTCTATTGAAAACTGAATCCAGCGCCACGAGCGCATCCACCGGGAGGCTCGCAAGCCATGTCTAAAGTTCCGACTTCCCGCCCGCCGTTCCGCGCCGACCACGTCGGCAGCCTTCTCCGGCCGAAGGCTCTCCGCGACGCATTCCGCAAGCGCGCCGGAAATGAGATCGACGACAACCAATTCGCAGCGGTTCAGGACGCTGCGATCCGCGATGTGGTGAAACTCCAAGAGGACGCGGGCCTGGGCGTCGTCACGGATGGCGAGTTCCGCCGTGCCTCCTATTGGGGCCGCTTCGTCGAGCGCTGCCAGGGCTTCACGATCAAGCCGGCGCTGTTCAAGTTCCGCGACGATCACGGCCACGAGATGGACTTCACCGCGACTTACGCTGAAGGCAAGGTGGCTCGCGCCCGCGCGCTGGCCGTGGACGAATACGAGTTCGTATCGCGCGTGACGGCGAAGGCCGCGAAGATTACGCTGCCCGCTCCCTCCACGATGCACCTTTATCGTTATGCAGACTTCGCTAATCCGGCAGTCTACGCCAATGCATCCGCATTCTTCGCCGACCTTGCCAAAGTTTTTCGCGAGGAAATCGCCGCGCTTGCGAACGCCGGCTGCCGTTACGTCCAGCTCGACGAGGTCGCCATCGCGCTCCTGTGCGATCCGGGCATTCGCGCCAAGCTCGTTGCCGACAAGCGCGACCCGGACGAACTGATCGGCCTCTACATCGACAGCATCAACGATGCGGTCGCCGGCGCTCCCGCGGACATGGCCATCGGCGTCCACATGTGCCGCGGCAACTTCAAAGGCCACTACCTCTCCGAAGGCGGTTACGACAAGATCGCCGAGCGCTTCTTCAACGAAACCAAGGTGACGCACTTCCTGCTCGAATACGACACGCCGCGTGCCGGCGATTTCGCACCGCTCCGTTTCGTGCCGAAGGGAAAGGGCGTCGTCCTGGGCCTCGTCAGCTCGAAGTCGGCCGCCCTCGAGCAACGGTCGGACCTCGAATGCCGCATCGCCGAAGCCTCGAAGTTCATCGATCTTGACCGCCTCGGCGTCGGCCCCCAGTGCGGATTTGCGTCCACGGTGGCCGGCAACCCTCTGACGGCGGGCGACCAGTCGGCCAAGCTGCGCCTTGTCGTCGACACAGCCAAGGCTGTCTGGGGTTCGGTCTGAGCACACGCACGAGTGCCATAACAGGCGGCACTCGCGATCAACTCTCACTCCCTCGTCCCGCCGAAGGGCTGGGTCGACGTTCGCATCCGCGCGGAGGACCTGCACGGTCCTCGCGAGGGAGGCCGGTCGCGCCTCGCACCCGCGGGATACGCTATCGCTGGACCGGCCGGATGTCCTTAGTCGGATTTACGGTCCCCAGGTCACCTCCTATAGATTGAACACTCGGGACTGATCTGGGTGCATAACCCGGCCGCCCGGCTTGGTTACTGTCGAAATGCTGCCTCGGCGCTGAATGGCCCGCGGGCGCCGAGATGCCGATGCGAGGGAAAAAGTGTTCAAGAAGATCCTGATTGCCAACCGTGGCGAAATCGCCTGCCGCGTCATCAAGACGGCCCGCAAGCTCGGCATCAAGACCGTAGCCGTCTATTCGGACGCCGATCGCGATGCCCTTCACGTCGAGATGGCCGATGAGGCCGTCCACATCGGCCCCGCCCCGGCCGCGCAATCCTATCTCCTGATCGAGAAGATCGTCGAAGCCTGCAAGGCGACCGGCGCCGAGGCTGTCCATCCCGGCTACGGCTTCCTCTCCGAGCGCGAGGCATTTCCGGTTGCCCTCGAAAAGGCCGGTATCGTCTTCATCGGCCCCAACCCCAAGGCCATCGCGGCCATGGGCGACAAGATCGAATCCAAGAAGGCGGCAGCCCGCGCCAAGGTCTCGACCGTACCGGGCCACCTCGGCGAGATCGCCGATGCCAAACATGCAGTCAAGATCGCTGCCGAAGTCGGCTACCCCGTTATGATCAAGGCCTCGGCCGGCGGCGGCGGCAAGGGCATGCGGATCGCCTACAATGCCGGCGAGTGCGAGGAGGGCTTCGCGCTCGCGCGTTCCGAGGCGAAATCGAGCTTCGGGGACGACCGAATATTTATCGAGAAGTTCATCGTCAATCCGCGCCACATCGAAATCCAGGTGTTGGGCGACACGCACGGAAACGTGATCCACTTGGGTGAGCGCGAATGCTCGATCCAGCGCCGTAACCAGAAGGTCGTCGAGGAAGCGCCCTCGCCGTTGCTCGATGAGAAGACGCGCGCCGCGATGGGGGCCCAGGCGGTCGAGTTGGCGAAGGCGGTAGGTTACGACAGCGCCGGCACCGTCGAGTTCGTGGCCGGCCAGGACCGCTCTTTCTTCTTCCTCGAGATGAACACCCGCCTGCAGGTGGAGCACCCGGTCACCGAACTCGTTACAGGCATCGATCTCGTCGAAGAGATGATCCGTGTCGCAGCCGGAGAGAAGTTGCGGCTGAAGCAGTCTGACGTGAAGCTCAACGGCTGGGCCGTCGAATCGCGCGTGTACGCTGAAGATCCGTACCGCGGCTTCCTGCCCTCGATTGGTCGTCTCGTCACGTATCGCCCCCCGGCCGAGGGCGTCGCGAATGGCGTCACGGTTCGCAATGATACCGGCGTCACCGAAGGCGGCGAGATATCGATGTACTACGACCCGATGATCGCCAAGCTGGTGACGCACGCGCCGACCCGCATCGCCGCAATCGACGCGCAGTCCGAGGCGCTGGACGCCTTCCGCATCGACGGTATCGGCCACAACATCCCGTTCGTCGCCGCGATCATGCAGCATCCGCGCTGGCGCGAAGGCCGGTTGTCGACGGGGTTCATCGCCGAGGAGTACCCGAAGGGCTTCGTTGCTCGCGCTCCGGACGCAGTGGAGTTGCGCGTGCTGGCTGGCGTTGCGGCGACCATCGACCATCTCGGTAACGAGCGCAGGCGTGAGATCAGCCAGCAGATCGCCGGTAAATCCGTGCGATTCGCCAAGCGCCGCGTCGTCGCCATCGCGGGCGAGCGTGTGGAAATCGAGGTGGCAGGTACGCTAGGCGAGCCGACCTACGTGTCGTTTCTCGATGGGACAGACAAAGTCGCCGATACGGTCGAGGTCGTATCGGCCTGGTGGCCGGGCGATCCCGTCTGGCGTGGCAAGGTTGCCGGCCGATCGATTGCTGTGCAGGTGCGCCAGTTGCTCAATGGCTTCGAACTCGCGTGGCGCGGCCTT
>CANJPN010000149.1 GCA_947475855.1 Bradyrhizobiaceae bacterium | reverse complement strand
CTGCCTGATGCACCAGGGCGTCACCACGGTGCTCGGCGGCTTCTCGTCGGTGGAGCAAATGGAGGAGATCGTAGCCGCGGCAGGTGCACCGGCGTTCGACGCCGAGGTGATGACGCGGCTCGAAAAGCTGTGGGGGACCGATTTCCGTAGGGTGGAATAGCGAAGCGTATTCCGCTGTCCGTACACCCACGCTGACACCTGCGCGGCGGAATACGCCCTGGAGGCTATGCCGCCCTACGGGCTATTGCTCGCAGCCAGCTGCCTCGCCTCGTCGATCCGGCGGTGCAACTCCTGCACGAGACCAACGGCTGGTCCGTAGCGATCGGCGTCGTCGCGCGAGAACCCCTTGTGGTAGTTCATCCGGAAGCTCTGGCTGAGTTTGATCTGACGCGTCGCCCAGTCCGGCGCGGTCCAATCCTCAGGTGGTGAACCGCGCCCGTAGAGGATCTCCGGCGACGTATCGGGGAAGAAGTTCATCGGCTGTTTGCCTTGCTCGACGAGCGCGATTTGTTCTTGCAGCTGGCGGCGAAGCAATACGATGGGAACGTCGGTGCGCCCGAGTGTCTCCTGGCTGCGATCGGCGATCGGCCCTTGTGCCACCCAAACGATTGCGTCCTGAGCGAGTACGTAGTCGAGGATCGGATCGCCCTTTTCGTCGTGCGTCGGGGGTGCGTACCAGGGCACGACATCTTGTTTCGGAGCTGCGACGCCGGGCGGGGCGGCGTAGACCTGATAACAGATGTGCAGCGTGTGCGTGTCATCGATGGGAACGCGGATCTGATACTCGCTGCGCGGCGCTCCGGTAGCCCCGGTCTGCGTATAGAATGGAAAGATCACGGTGGAATGCCGGTCCGTGCGGTCTTCCTTCGCGCCAAGCTCCTTCGAATAGATGACGCCCTTCTCCATGCCGTAGTCCGTGGTGTGGGCATAGAGGTCCTTGATGCCGACGCCCCATTCGAGCCGGCGGTGGACAGTATGACCGTCTGCCTGCGCGCGTTCGAGATCGCCCTTGCGTTCGAGCACGTAGTTGAACAGATGGCCGTGCGCCCACACACTGTGCGTGGGATCGCCGGTGTTTTCCTGGCATTGCAGCCAATTGCAATCGAGCACGTTGATGGCGATCTGGCGCACGGCGTTCGGCCATACGAACAGATCCCAGCGGGGCAAGGCGGGAGCTGGAAGCGGCCCCAGATAAGCGAATACCAGACCGCCCATTTCCTGCACGGGATAGCCCGCCAGCTTGCGAGTCATTTTCTGGTTTGGCCGTGCCTCCATCGGGCGTTCGATGCAATCGCCCGTCTCCGAGAACAGCCAGCCGTGATAGGGGCATCGCAAGCCGCAATCGTCGGGAATGCCGAATTGCAGATCGACGAGGCGATGCAGGCAGCGATCACCGATCAGACCGAGACCGCCCTTCTTGTTGCGGTAGAGTACCAGGCTTTCGCCGAGCACGCGGACCTTGCGGACGGGGTTCTCCAAGAGCTGAGCGAACGGTGCAATCGGGATCCAGTATCGCCGCATCAACTCGCCACACGGCGTACCCGGCCCGACGCGAGTAAGGCGCTCGTTCATCTCGGGGCTGAGCATGGCGTTCACTCCTCGTCGATCGTCTCAGTCCGGACTGCAGCCAGGTTTTCAGAACGCAACGAATTTTGCAGCTCGTTTGGTGACCGCTGGCGGGAATTTGTAGACCCTGTCCAGGAACTCCTCGATCTGCCGCGGTGTCGCGTAGTGAACTCCGGCAATGTAACTCGCGGTGAAGTCCCGGATGAAATCGGCGTCGGTCATGGTGGCGGCGAATGCTGCGCGCAGGGCTGAGAGGCGGGTGGGTGGAACACCCGGCGGGGTCGAGAATGCGCGAAAGAATTCGTTGGAGCCCAGCACCATTTCCATCAACTGCCGGTCTTCTGTGGTCTGTGCCAGATCGATGGCGACGGGGACACCAGGCAGATCCGCTGCCGGCTTGAGCGCGACCTGCAGCAGCACGTGCACGAGGCCTCTGGGCAACCAGTCCTGCCGCTTCAGTGTGTCCCAATCCTTGCTGGTGCGGCCGTGCACTTCGCCACGTTCGAGCGCCAGATCAATCTCGGAGGTGCCACCCCGATAGCCCGAGAGCACCTTGAGTTTCAATCCGAGAACCTCATTGAGAAGATGGGAATAAGAGCTCGTCGCGTCGGGACCGCTGGCGCCGATCAGCAATTCCTTCTGGCGGGCCTCGTCGAGCGTCTTGGCCGGGGCATCCTTTCGTACGACGAGAACGGGTGTGCCGCGTGACGCCAGTGAACCGATCCAGCCGAGCCTGCGTGGATCGAACTGCACTTCTTTCATTTCGAGAAGAGGCGCCAACAACAGCAGGTCTGCATAAAGCCCGATTACCGAACCGTCCCGAGGCGCGTTGTTGTTGACGTGATTTGCAGCAACCACGGTTCCGGCGCCCGGCATGTTGCGCACGATGATCTTCGGCTCGCCCGCCAGATGCCGGGGGAGGTAACGTGCAAGAATCCGAGCCGAGGAATCGTAGCCACCTCCAGGCGAATAACCGACGACGATCGTCAGGGGGTTCACACGATAGAAGTCCGCGACATCGTCCGCGTGCGAAGGCGATACGGAGGACGCACACGCGAGCGACACCGTCAGTGCAGCCCTCGCAAAACAACGAAAAGGGCTCTCGCGCACGTCCCACCTCCACAGGCCAGGCCGGGCCTAAGTCTGGCCCATCGCTGGCTCACCGCCGGCCCATCCCCGCACTATGCGGAACGCCCCGGCCGTTGCCAACACTGGCCTGTCCAGTCTGGTCCGCCCCACTACTCCGCGGCAGGCCGGGACGCGAGATCCGGTGCATGGGCCAACCGCTCAGCCTTGATACTCTCCGCCATCCGGAAGGCCAGCTCGAGCGACTGGTCAGCATTGAGCCGGGGATCGCAGTGGGTATTGTAGCGGTCGGAGAGATCGGCATCCGAGATCGCGCCGGCGCCGCCGGTGCACTCCGTCACGTTCTGGCCGGTCATCTCGAAGTGGACACCGCCCGCATGCGTGCCCTCGGCGCGATGGATCGCGAAGAACTGATCGACCTCGCTCAGGATGCGGTCGAATGGACGTGTCTTGAAGTTCGACGCCGAAGTGATCGTGTTGCCGTGCATGGGATCGCACGACCAAACGACGTTACGTCCGGCCTTTTGCACGCCGCGAATAAGCTTCGGTAGCGCTTTCTCGACTTTGTCCGAGCCGTAGCGACAGATCAAAGTAATCCGGCCGGGCTCTTCTTTCGGGTTGAGAAAGTCCAGCAGTTTTATCAGCGTATCCGGCTCGAGCGAAGGCCCGCACTTGATGCCGATTGGGTTTCGGATGCCACGGCAATACTCCACATGCGCATGATCAGGTTGGCGGGTGCGGTCGCCGATCCACAACATGTGGCCTGACGTGCCGTACCACTCCCCCGACGTCGAATCGAGACGCGTGAACGCTTGCTCGAAGCCGAGCAGCAACGCCTCGTGGCTCGTATAGACCGTTGTCGTGCGCAATGCCGGCGTGCTTTCGGAAGTGATCCCGCAAGCCCGCATGAAGCCGATTGTCTCTGAAATGCGATCTGCCAACTCGCTGAAGCGCTGGCCGGAAGGGCTGTCGGCAAGAAACCCCAACGTCCACTGGTGCACGCGTTCAAGATCGGCATACCCACCGGACGTGAAAGCGCGGAGCAAGTTGAGGGTCGCTGCGGACTGCCGGTAGGCCTCGATCTGGCGCTGCGGATCGGGTGTGCGTGCTTCCGGCGTGAACTCCGGCCCGTTGATGATGTCACCGCGATAGCTAGGCAGCGTTACGTCGCCCTTCTTCTCGATGTCGGCCGAACGCGGCTTTGCGAATTGCCCGGCGATGCGCCCGACCTTCACGATCGGCATCGACGCCGCGTAGGTCAGCACGACCGCCATTTGCAGGAACACCCGCAGGAAGTCGCGGATATTGTCAGCGCGATGCTCCGCAAAGCTCTCCGCGCAATCGCCACCCTGGAGCAGAAATGCATCGCCGGCCGCAACGGCGGCAAGCCGCTTCTTGAGATCGCGCGCCTCACCGGCGAATACGAGCGGCGGAAAGGTCGCCAGCTTGGCTTCGGTGTCGGCCAGCACGATCGGGTCTGGATACTCGGGAACCTGGATGATCGGTTTCGACCGCCAGGAATCGGGGGTCCACGGCGTCGGCATGGTAGTTTCTCCGGCTCTATCAGAACGTTGGCGCATGCGGGCACACCTACCAGGTGCGTTTCCTGCGTTTGTGACGGCCCTTATGCCACAATTCGATGAGGCGAGGACATTGCAAATTAGTCCCGCAATATCCGGAGCGCTCGCGTCCGGCCCAACAGGCAGGTGGGATGTCTAGGGCGCGCGTTAGTTGACGCCCCTCAACTGAACGACAACGCCCTGCGGCGGGGCATCTACCTTACGGAGGAACGCGACGGGGAGTGCCACCTCGCGCGTCAGCGGCCACACCCCATGGGAGGCGGCTTGGTAGCCGAGGCTTTCGAAGAAGTCCCGTGAACCCAAGGGCGCGCGTATGGTGAACGTCGAGAAACCCGCGCGCCTCGCCTGATCTTCTGCGGCTCCTACGACCCGCCTTCCGATCCCGAGCCGCGCATATAGCGGCGACACGAAGACGCCGATGAGACGGGCTGTCGAGCCCCTGTCGTTGGCAGGAAGCCAGCCAGCGGTTCCGATCAATTCGCCATTGAGGCGTGCGCCCACCATTCGGTCCGCAACGACGACGTCCGAAAGCCGCGTCGAGTAGGCCGTTGAATAGACGTGTTCCATAAAGGCAGCGATCTCGGCCTGCGAGAGCATTCCCGCCGCAAGCCGCCGAGCGGACGCTGCATGGAGATGCCGGATGCCCGACATATCGTCGATCGGCACGACGGCAATCTCAACGGCTTCGTCGAAGCCATGTCGAACAGGGGCTGGCGTGAGCGTACTCATTCCCGCGCGAAGCCTTCTTTCTACGCAAGAGCCACACATGCGGCCCTGACAAACTACAGACTAACCGTGACCACCTTACCTCGTGTCGGTGTGATCCACATCCAGGAGATGCTCGCCACGACCAAGCCATCCACCGAAAAAAGAATCAGCGACGCGATGGCTGTTCCGAAGGAGGTGTCCCGCCCGCCGACGGCAGCGCTTCGGCGCGCCGGTCGATACCGCCGGCCGGGACTGGCCCCGCGGGTGTCGACGGAGGCGTGAATTCCGTCGCCTTGCAAGAGCAGCCGGACACGAATTCCTTACGGAACCTGAATGCGGTGCGCAATGTCGAATAGGGCTGGCGCGTCTTGTGCGAGATTGCCTGATCGATGCCCTGGCCAGGGTTCTGGCTGTGATAGTAGAGCTCGGCCGGCGCCGCGCATCTTTGCTGGCACAACTCCTGATCGCGATCGAAACTCGCCGGCAGCGTCGAGAAGCTCACCGGGAAGAAAGCACCGTCGCACAATCGCACGCAAACCGTACGGAACGTCGCGCCGTAATTGAAGTGACCGCCGCTGGGACCGGAATCCTCGTCCTGCCATAGCGACGAAAATGGTCCTGTGTTCCGTGCCGCCTGCTGCTGATAATTGGCACCGCAGTTGTTGCGCGCCAGCTCACGGATGAGATCGTCCTGCAATGACCGGCCGCCCGACTGGATGATCTGCTGGCGCTGCTGATCCAGTTCCGAGAGGCGTCGTTTATTCGCGTCGAGCTGTTGGGCCTGGCCCTGGCATGCCGGTGTCCGCCGAAGCGACTTCCCGAACATTAGGAACTCGTATTCATAACAATTGGATCGATCGAGCTGCTCTTGCGACGCACGCACCGCACGTTCGGCCGTCCGCATGTCGTTCTCGATGCGAGGAAGCTGATCGCGCGGATTGTTGCGGCTCTCGGCGTAGAGACGTTGTTCGAGTTGAACGCAGATCTGTGGCCGGTTGCCAGAAGATGGTGGAGCGTTCGGCGCGCTATAGGCAGGCGGAGAGTTCTGGGGTGGCAACGGAGCCGGCGGCGGTGTTTGAGGCCGTTGCGCAGGCCGCTGGTCTCCCCCCCAGGGAACCCAACCGCCCCATCCCTGTGCGAAAACTGGTGCGGGTGCATGTGCCGTGAGTACGAGCATCGCGCCCCCGACCAGGGCGGCGATGCCATGACGGTAGCGTCGCTTAGGGCCCGCTTGGCTGGCGCGGCCGCTCGTGTCAGGTCTTATTTCCCGTCGCATCGCGATGATCCCGCGACCCCCTGTGCATGCCGATTCACGAAAACGAGTACCCGGCCGACTATTACGAAACCGGGTATCGGGTCAATGCAGCGCAATTGCGGCACCTCGTATTTGAACAGGTGCGCAGCCCAGAACGTGCTCCTCATCAAAATGTGATGGCGGCAAGCCCGATCCGATGTCGAGCGCCGCAGCGCTTCCACTTATCGGGTACTCTCGGTCAAACACCGGAAAACTCCACTCCGACCGTTGACGTGGGATTGTCTCGCCAACAATAGTGTTTCAAAGTTTTGGCGGAGCGCATCGAAGCCACCATGCAAAGGTCGGTCTGGTTCCTGACGCATCCTGACAGGTTGTTGCGGCGTTGGCCGATGCGACTCACGGGGAGGCAACACACATTCGGCCTGCTTCTCTTGGCCGCCGTTGCCATTCTCGGCGGCGGTGTTTCGCAGAGCCGTGCCCAAGGCGCCCCTAAGGATTTCACGCCCAAGTCCAAGCACGCCATCCTGATGGACGGCGACACCGGTGGCATTCTTTTTCGCTTTAATTCCGATGTGCTCGTGCCGCCCGCCAGCATGAGCAAGATCATGACGGCCGCAATCGTCTTCAAACTCCTGAAGCAAGGCAAGCTTCAGATGAGCGACGAGTTCGTCATGAGCGTGAACGCATGGCGCAAGGGCGGGGCCCCGTCAGGAACGGCGGCCATGATGGTCCCGGTGAATACCAAGGTCCGGCTCGATGAATTGATGCAGGGTATGCTCGTGCAGTCGGGCAACGACGCGGCCATGGCGATTGCCGAAGGCATCGCCGGCAATGAAGACGCCTTCGCCCGCTTGATGGAGGAAGAGGCACGACGTATCGGCCTGCCCAAGTCACAGTTCCGCAATTCAACCGGGCTCTATCATCCCGATCACCTCATGACCGTGCGCGAACTGGCTGTCCTCGCGCGCCATATCATCAAGGAATACCCGGAATATTTCCCGCTGTTCGCCCAGCGCGAATTTCTTTACCGGCGCCACAAGTTTGCCAACCGGAACCCGATGCTGTTCGCCGACCCCAACGTCGACGGGATGAAAACGGGCTATATCAAGCAATCCGGCTACGGCATCGTCGTCACGTCCAAAGTCAACAGTCGCCGGCTTATCGTGGTGGTCGCGGGCGCGGCAAGCGAAGCCGAACGGCGTGACGAGGTTCGCCGCCTTCTCGATTGGGGCAGTACGAATGTAGGCGAGTTCAAGCTGTTCGATTCCAACGAAATCGTCGGCCGCGCCCGCGTCTGGGGTGGGAACTCGTTTTATGTACCGCTCACCGGCAATGGTGATGTCAACGTCTGGCTTCCCCGCTTTCCAGCCGCCCAGCGCCTGAGGGGCGAGATCGTCTATGAGGGTCCGCTGAAAGCCCCCCTCTCGAAGGGGACGGAAGTCGCACGGTTGAGGGTCACCAGCACCTCCAATGCCATGCAGGAAGTTCCCCTCTACGCCGCCGAAGACGTACCCGAGGGTGGCCTGATGCGCCGCGGACTTGACTCTCTGGCACACCTGGCGTTCCGCTTGTTCCAGCGTTGAGGCCTGTGTGCCGCCGGCCTGCGGGATAGCTGTTCAGCCCGTGTATTATCCTGGCCACGGCGATAAGAGGCGAAATGGCTCGCGGTAGACTGATCACGCTCGAAGGTGGCGAAGGCGCGGGGAAGTCGACCCAGGCCCGTCTTCTGGCTGAGTACCTCACGACGGCCGGCCTGGAAGTTGTCGTGACCCGAGAGCCCGGGGGCTCCGCGCTGGGCGAGAAGATCCGGGAACTCGTTCTGGATCCGGCGACACCCGCTCACAGTCAGCTCGCCGAAGCCCTCCTGTTTTCGGCCGCCCGGGCCGACCATCTCGACGGCTTGATCCGCCCGGCCCTCGATCGCGGCCGCTGGGTCATCTGCGATCGGTTTTCAGATTCGACACGCGTCTATCAGGGTACTGTCGGTGGGCTCTCCGGTGACATCCTGTCCCGTCTCGATGAAATCGTGGTCGGCTCGACCCAACCCGATCTCACGATCCTCATCGACATCGACCCCGTGGTCGGTTTGGCCCGCGTTGGAAGTCGCCGCGGAGGCGCCGAGCCGGCCGACCGCTATGAGGCCCGAGCGCCGGATTATCATCAGCAACTGCGCGATGCCTTCCTCGCCATCGCCCGCGCGGAGCCGATACGGTGTGTGGTTGTCGATGGCTTTCAGTCCGTTGACGATCTCGCACGCCACATCCGCGGCCATGTCGATGCCCGCCTGCGCCGGACGCGGGGGGGCTGATGGCGCGCGCGCCAATTCTCCAGGAGACGGAGGAGACGCCCGAGGCAGATCGCCTTGATGGGTTTCCCCACCCCCGTGCGACGGACAAGATGTTCGGCCACGAGGTCGCGGAGACGGCCTTCGCTGAGGCACTTCAGTCCGGCAGAATGCATCACGGATGGCTGATCAATGGCCGCGAAGGTATCGGCAAGGCCACCCTTGCTTATCGAATGGCGCGATTTGCATTGAGCGAACCGTCGGAACGCAGCCAAGGCCTACGCCCGCTCGACATTCCCCTTAAATCGATCGCCGCCCGGCAAGTGCTGGCCCTTTCGCATCCGGGCCTGCTCGTCATCCGGCGCCCCTGGGATCAGAAGCTCAAGCGGTTCCTCACTGTGATATCGGTGGACGAGGTCCGCCGGATCAAATCATTTCTCGCTCACTCCACTGGCACCAATGCCTGGCGCGTTATCATCGTCGACCAAGCTGACGAGTTGAACATTTCAGCCGCCAACGCCCTTCTCAAATCACTCGAGGAGCCGCCGCCCCGGACCTTGTTCCTGCTCGTCACATCGGAGCCTGGCCGGCTTCTCACGACAATCCGCTCACGCTGTCGGCGGCTCGACCTCGAAGGACTATCTGAGCCCGACATCAGAGAGGCGGTCGCTCAAGCCGTTGCTGCAGGTGGTGGTGACCCGATCGACGACAAGAGTTGGCCGATGCTGATCGAAGGCGCGCAGGGCAGCGTGCGCCGTCTACTCGCCTTGAGCCGCAGCGAAGGCCTTGGCGTCCATGCCAAGCTAAAGGGCGTCGTCGCGAGCCTCCCTCGTCTCGACTGGACGCTGGTCCACGGCCTCGCAGACGAAGTTACGGGCACCGGCAGCGAACAACGCTTCGAGCAGCTCATGGACCTCTTATCGGACACGATTTCGCGCCTCGTGCGAATTCGCGCCGTGGGTGCCGGCGAATCCGAAAGCCGCATACTTGCCGAACGGCTGATCCCGGCGCACGGACTTGCCTCGTGGGCAGAGCTGTGGGAAACAGTCCAAAGCAAGCGAGCAGAGACATCGGCGCTCAACCTCGACCGAAAAACCTTGATTCTCGAGACATTTGCCCGAATGCAGGCGGCGTCCAGAGGCTAGGATTCGGAAACCTCGCGCCAGTGGTCTTCCGCATTATTGTCTGCCAGTCGAGCCATTTATGATCGATACAACTCGTCCATTTCGTCGCCCCGACCGTCGCATTCGAATGTGAGTGCGGATCGCCAGCGCGCAAAGCCGGCTACTCCAGCTGCCCTATGATGACGATGCGACTTACGACGAGGAAGACGGCCCCATGTCCGCCAACAACTCTACGCCAGAAAAATTCTACGTTACGACAGCGATCTCCTATCCCAACGGCGTGCCTCACATCGGCCACGCCTATGAGGCCATCGCCACCGACGCCATCGCGCGCTTCGAACGGCTGTCGGGCAAGGACGTGTTCTTCCTGACCGGCACGGACGAGCATGGCCTGAAGATGAAGCAGACCGCGCTGAAGGAGGGGCTGTCTCCGCGCGCGCTTGCCGACCGCAATTCCGCGCGCTTCCGCGAAATGGCGGACCTGCTGGGCCTGTCCAACGACGACTTTATCCGCACGACCGAGCCACGCCACTACGAAGCGTGCGAGGAACTGTGGCGGCGCATGGAGAAGGCCGGCGACATCTTCAAGAAGAACTACGCGGGCTGGTACTCGGTGCGCCAGGAGGCCTACTTCAAGGAGACCGAGACCGAGGTCCGCGAAGGAAAGCGCGTCGAGACGCAGAACGGCACAGAGGTGGAGTGGACCGAGGAGGAGACCTATTTCTTCCGTCTCTCCGCCTATCAGGACAAGCTGCTCGAGCACTACGAAAAGCACCCGGATTTCATCCTGCCGCCCGAGCGCCGCAACGAGGTGATCAGCTTCGTCAAGAGCGGCCTTGAGGATCTCGCGATTTCCCGCACGACGCTAGACTGGGGCATCCCCGTCCCCGATGCGCCGGGCCACGTCATGTACGTGTGGGTGGATGCGCTCAACAATTACGTGACGGCGACGGGCGCCTTGAACAAGGGGGGCGACACGAAAGGCCGCTGGCCGGCCGACCTGCACGTGATCGGCAAGGACATCGTGCGCTTCCACGCGATCTACTGGCCGGCATTCCTGCTGAGCGCTGGGCTCGAACTTCCCAAGCGCGTGTTCGGCCACGGCTTCCTTTTCAACAAAGGAGAGAAGATGTCGAAGTCGGTCGGCAACGTCGTCGATCCCTTCGACCTCGTGAAGACCTTCGGCCTCGATCAGACCCGCTACTTCTTCCTGCGCGAGGTGATCTTCGGGCAGGACGGCAGCTACGACAAGGACGCGATCGTCAATCGCATCAACGCCGATCTCGCCAACGGTCTGGGCAATCTCGCCCAGCGCTCGCTGTCGATGGTGGCGAAGAACTTCGGCGGCGTGCTGCCGAAGCCCGGGCCGTTCACCGACGCGGATAAAGCAATCCTCGCGCAGGCCGACGCCATGCTGGCGGCCGCACGAGCCGCCATGGACACCCAGGGCATCAAGACCTGGCTCGACGCCGCATGGGCCGTCATAGCGCAAGGCGACCGCTATTTCGCGGGCGAGAAACCGTTCGTCAAGTCGCTGTCGGAAGAGCGCCGCGGCACGATCCTCTACGTCGCCGCCGAGATCGTGCGTCAGATCGCGATCCTCGCGCAGCCGGCGATGCCGGCGTCATGTGCCAAGCTTCTCGACCTGCTGGCGGTGCCGGCTGATGCTCGCACGTTCGCATCGCTGGGCGAGAAGGGCCGTCTCGTCGGGGGCACGCCGTTGCCGGCGCCACAGGGCGTGTTTCCGCGCTGGATCGATCCGGATGCTGCCGCCGCTGCTTCCACCGGGACATCGTCAGCGGAAGCGCAAGCCCTCGCCAAGCAGGCCAAGGCCGACAAGAAAGCCGCCGACCGCGCAGCCCAGATGGCGAAAAGTGCGAAGGCAAAGAGCAAGGATGGTGGCTAAAAAGTTCAAAATTGAAAGGGCTGTTTCCGCATCACTCCTTTGAGGGAGGTTGCGCAAATACCGCCATCAGGATGCGGTCAACATAAGTTACAATTGAAACCAAGGGCCCGTTGGCTTCAGGACTAGGACTACCCGGTTGTTGTTGAGGTCTTGGGCGCGGCTTCGTTAAAGGCTTGCCAGCCGCATCGGAGGGAAGCGAGCCAGTCTCGATAGATGAGGTGGCTGACGACGGCGAACCTGACCTATTTTCACGAGGAGGTTGTACGATCGCCTTCGCGTCTCCATGTGCCTCTTTTTGTTGTGTATCCGTTTTCAGAGGTTCAATAGCTGCCGAGGTTGGAGCAGAGCGAACCCGTTGGAGCAAACTTTTCAGTTCCGCCGCTACCGTTTCTGTCGCGAATCGTGAAACACCGTCGCGCAATGGGCTTGGAATGAAAGTAAGCAAAAGACAGATCGCGCTGCACACAGCGAATCCTCTTTTTTTCCAATTCGCGAACCAATTCGTCGGCCGTGAAGTTTCTTCAACCTGCTGATCTCGTTTGCTGATCGAGCGGGAAGTCTGGCTTTGAGTTGCCGGATTTCCACGCTTCCCCGTGGATTTCCTTGCAAATCGTGATGGGGGTTTGCTGCTGTGGCGAACCATGAT
>CANJPN010000148.1 GCA_947475855.1 Bradyrhizobiaceae bacterium | reverse complement strand
GACCCACGACGACGTCCCGGATCTGAAATCGTTGAAGGGCAAGACGATCCTTGTGGCCACCGCGGGGCGCTCCAACTGGTGGCCGTGGATGCAGGCGAAGTTCGGCACCACCGACGAGCAGACCAAGGCATATACCTTCAACCTGCAGCCTTTCATCGCCGACAAGAATACGACGCAGCAGGCTTACATGTCCTCCGAGCCGTTTGCTGCCGCGAGCCAGGGCGCGAAGGTCAAATTCTTCCTCTTTGCCGACGACGGCTACCCGCCCTACGGCACGACCATCGTGACGACGCAGAAGATCGTGGCAGGAAAGCCCGACGTCGTCCGCCGCTTCGTGAAGGCATCGCTCGAGGGCTGGAAGAGCTACTTAAAGGGCGACGCTACGCCGGCGAACGCGCTCATCAAGAAAGACAACCCCAACATGAAGGACGAGCAGCTCGCGTTTGCGATTCTGCGTCTGAACGAGACCGATGCGCTCGGCCGAGGCGACGCCAAGACCGGCGGCATCGGGATCATGACGGACGCCCGCTGGAAGGCGACCCACGATTTCATGGTCGGATCGAAGCTGCTCAAGCCCGACGTCGACGTGAAGAAAGCCTACACGCTCGAGTTCGTCAAAGACCTCAAGATCATGCCGTGACGGTGCTCCTCCCTCTCCCCGTTCGTCTTCACGAACGGGGAGAGGGTCGGGGTGAGGGGCGGCAGCAAGCGCTTCGCCGTCAGTTCGCGGGTCGACGCAGGTCTTGTCGCCCAAACCTTGATCAAACAGCATATGCGAGTGTCCTGCACGTGGCCGCCCCTCACCCTGCCCCTCTCCCCGTGAAGCACGGGGAGAGGGAAAACACTGTCATCGAGGTCTCCGGTGCGGAGAAGGTGTTCGCCAACGGCACCCGTGCGCTGGAGCCGATCGATCTCGGCATCCGTCAGGGCGAATTCATTACGCTTCTCGGGCCCTCGGGCTGCGGAAAGTCGACGCTGCTGAAGATGATAGCCAACCTGCTTGAACCAAGCAGTGGCGATATCCGCTGGTGGGGCAAGGGCTTCGACCACGTCGGCGAGGACGGCAAGAAGCTCGTTTTCGTTTTCCAGGACGCGACGCTGATGCCTTGGGCAAGCGTGCGCGGCAACGTGCGGCTACCGCTCGATCTCGCCGGCGCCGAGCGCAAGCTGGCGGACGCTCGCGTCGATCAGGCGCTCGCGCTCGTCGGTCTGTCGAAGTTCGATTTGTCCTATCCGCGTCAGCTTTCGGGGGGGATGCAGATGCGCGCATCGATCGCCCGCGCGCTCGTCACGGAACCCAATGTGCTGCTGATGGACGAGCCATTCGGGGCGCTGGACGAGATCACTCGCAACAAGCTCGACCAGGACCTGCTCGACCTCTGGTACGAGAAGAAGCTGACGGTCGTCTTCGTCACGCACAGCATCTACGAGGCTGTCTTCCTCTCGACGCGCGTCGTCGTGATGGCTGCGCGTCCTGGCCGCATCATGCGCGAGGTGAAGATCGACGCGCCCTATCCGCGCAATGAAGCCTTTCGCGTGTCGCAGGAATTCGCGATGTACGCACGCGATCTGCAACTCCTGCTGGCAGAGGCCAGCGCAGCGGGTGCCGTAGAGGACTGATCTTTTTGCCTCCCCCCTTGCGGGGGAGGTGCCCCGCAGGGGCGGAGGGGGGTAGATGTCGCTCGACTCGAAATTCATGGCTTTCGCGATGCCGGTCGGCGTCGGCGTCATCCTGCTTAGCTTATGGGAATTCCTCGTCTGGTTCTACCAGGTGCCGAAGTTTCTGGTGCCGGCACCGAGCCTGGTCGCCACGACGCTTGTCCAGGATTGGTGGCTCCTTTTCAGCTCGCTCTGGGTCACGCTGAAGGTGACGTTCTTCGCGTTCTTCCTCTCTGTGGTGATCGGTACTCTCGTCGCGTTCCTGTTCGTGCAAAGCCGCGTTGTCGAGATGTCGTTCTTCCCTTACGCCGTGCTCCTGCAGGTGACGCCGATCGTCGCCATCGCGCCGCTGATCATCATCTGGGCAAAGGACACCAATACCGCCCTCGTCATCTGCGCCACGCTGGTCGGTTTGTTCCCGATCATCTCGAACACGGTCCTCGGCCTGCGCAGTGTCAATCCGGGCCTCCTCAACCTGTTCAAGATGAACAAGGCGACCCGTTTCCAGCAGCTCGTGCGCCTGCGTATTCCAAGTGCCGCGCCGTATTTCTTCGGCGGCTTGCGCATTTCGAGCGGTCTGTCTCTGATCGGTGCTGTCGTCGCGGAGTTCGTGGCCGGCACGGGCGGCTCTGGGGCAGGCCTCGCCTACCAGATCCTGCAGGCTGGCTTTCAGTTGAACATTCCCCGGTTGTTTGCAGCATTGTTCCTGATCACGATCACCGGCGTACTGCTGTTCCTGTTGATGGTCGCGCTGTCGCGCCTGGCGCTCGGCGGCTGGCACGAAAGCGAATTGGTTCCGGAGGCGTGATGACTTCTTTTCTCATCCGCAACGCCGCCGCGATCATGACCGGCCTGTCGTCGCCGCGCGCGCGCGTCGCTGGCTCGGATATCCGGGTGAAAGGGGGTGTAATAGCCGCCGTCGGCAATCTCACGCCGGAGCCGGGAGAGCTGGTCCACGACGCCACCGATTGCGTCGTCTATCCCGGCTGGGTCAACACCCACCACCACCTCTTCCAGACGCTGCAGAAGGGCATACCAGCTGGCATCAACTCGCAGCTCGCGCCTTGGTTGACGGCGGTTCCGGTGGCCTATCGCCGCTTCGTCAACGAAGACACATTGCGGCTCGCCGCCACCATCGGCATAACGGAGTTGCTGCTGTCTGGTTGCACGACGATTGCCGATCACCACTACGCGTACTGGCCGGACATGGCCTTCGACGGCAGCGCGATCCTGTTCGACGTCGCCGAGCGGTTCGGCGTGCGCTTCGTCCTGATGCGCGGCGGCGCGACGAAAGTGCGCGAGATCGACATCAATCCGCCGCCCGAAGCGCGCCCCGAGACGCTCGACGGCATGCTGGCGTCGATCGAGGCCGATGTTGCACGTTTCCACGACCCGCGCGGCGACGCCATGCGTCGCATCGTGATGGCGCCGACGACGCCGACGTTCTCCGTGCACGAGCACGAATTGCCCGTGATCGCGGCTGCCGCGCGAAAGCTCGGCATCCGCCTGCATAGCCATTTGTCCGAGCAGGACGAGTACGTCACTTATTGCCGCGACGTTCACCGTTGCACGCCGGTCGAGTTCGTCGAGCGCAATGACTGGCTCGGTCCCGACGTGTTCTTCGCTCATCTCGTGAAGGTGACGCCGCCGGAGGTCGCGACCCTCGCCCGAACCCGCACGGGCATGGCACATTGCCCGCAATCCAACTGCCGGCTGGGTTCGGGCGTGGCGCCAGCCGCAGCGCTTTTCCGCCAGGGCGGCCGTGTCGGCCTCGGCGTCGATGGCGCCGGCTCGAACGAAGCCGCCGACATGATCAATGAAGCGCACATGGCCTGGCTCGTCCACCGCACGCAGCACGGAGCGGCGAGCGTCACCGTCGAGGATGCGATCCACTGGGGCACGGCCGGTGGTGCAGATCTCCTCGGCCTGGATCGCGTCGGAATCATCGCGCCGGGCATGGCCGCCGATCTGATGATCTATTCGCTCGACCATCCCCGCTATGCCGGCCTGCACGATCCCGCTATCGGTCCGGTCGCAGCAGGCGGCCAGGCGCACGTGAAGCTCGGCTTCTGCAATGGGCGCATCGTGGTGGCCGACGGGCGCATCCCCGGCCTCGACGTTCCCCGTCTGATGGCCGAAGCGCGCGCGGCCGTTTCGCGTATGGTGCTGTAGCGGGTCAGAGCGCCATGATGGCCGGCGTAACTCGAATGACGGCTTGGCGTTGGGGCTCTTCCCACGGCCCGGCGTAGTGAGGAACAGGTTTATGCGATCGTCAGTGCGCTTCATCAGACGTGGTCGCATCGTCGAGCTTTCTGCGGCGGAAGCACGCATGACGTTGCTTGACTGGTTGCGTCTTCGCGATGCCGCGGTCGGTACGAAGGAAGGTTGCGCGGAAGGTGATTGCGGCGCGTGCACCGTTATTCTCGCGCGCATGAAGCAAGGCCGCGTCGTGCACGAGCCGGTCAACGCCTGCATCCTGCTTGCAGGTCAGGCAGACGGTGCGGAAGTGTTGACCGTCGAGGATCTGTCACCCACTGGCGCGGTGCACCATCCGGTGCAGGACGCGATGCTGAGATTGCACGGATCTCAATGCGGGTTCTGCACGCCGGGCATTGTGATGAGCCTTGCGGCAATGCATCAGGACGCGCCGCGCCCGGTGTCGCGGCAAGCCGTTTGCGATCAGCTCGCGGGTAACTTGTGCCGTTGCACCGGCTATCGCCCGATCGTCGAAGCCGCACTCGAAGCCTGTGCCGCGCCGCAGCCAGAAGTGCCTGCCGCACGCGGTGTTGCATTGACGGCGTTGAGAGATGAGGCCGCGATCTTCGCAGGCAATGATGCGGCGTTCTTTGCGGCGCCGCGCCGCGAGGCAGAGCTGTTCGATCTTCTCGCACGTTATCCCGATGCGCTCGTCGTCGCGGGGGCGACGGATGCAGGGCTGTGGCTTACCAAAGCGCTGATTGCCGCGCCGCGCGTGATCTGGCTCGCCCGCGTCGAAGGCCTCGATCGCATCGAACGCACACGCACAGCGCTCTCTATCGGCGCGACCGCGACCGTCGCCGACGCTGCCCGCGAGCTCGGCTCGCTCGCGCCGGATCTGGCCGAAGTCATCCGCCGCTTCGGCTCGACACAGGTGCGCGCGTCGGCGACCGTCGGCGGCAACATCGCAAATGCCTCGCCGATCGGCGATCTCGCGCCTTGCCTCATCGCGCTCGGCGCGACGTTGGAGCTTGCCGCAGGTAATGCGACCCGCACGCTGCCGCTTGAGGATTTCTTTGTCGCCTACAAGAAGCAGGATCGCCGCCCCGGGGAGATCGTGAGGCGCATTTCAGTTCCATTGCCGGACGTGGCAATGCAATTTCGCGCCTTTAAGATAACGAAGCGCATGGACGAGGATATCTCCGCGGTCCTGGGCGCGTTCGCCTTCCAAGTGGACGGGCGGCGCATCGCATCCGCGCGTGTCGCGTTCGGCGGCATGGCCGGAATCCCCGCGCGGGCACGAACAACGGAACAGCGACTTCTCGGCCTCGACCTCGATGCGCCCCCGACTTGGCCACCTCTGCTCGACTGCCTCGCCGCCGAGTTCAAGCCGTTGTCCGATCACCGCGCGAGCGCCGAGTATCGCAGCCTCGTTGCGCGCAACTTGTTGCACAAGGCGCTCCTGGAAATCGCCGGAGCGCCGCTTTCGTCGACGCGCATCGTCACGCACGTGGAGGCCGCGCATGCCGGCGAATGATACTGAACTTGCTGGCAACGTGGACGATGCTGGTCGCATGCTGGACGTCGTCGCGAAGTCGCATCCGCAGGATTCTGCCCGCCTCCACGTCACCGGCGCCGCGACGTATATCGACGACATCCGCGAGCCTGCAGGCACGCTGCATCTGGCGTGCGGACATGCGCCGGTCGCGCGGGGCGAATTGCGCGGCGTGGACCTCGCGGCTGTTCGCGCCGCTCCCTGCGTCGTCGCGGTGCTGACGGCCGCCGACGTTCCCGGTCAGAATATGATCGCGCAGGCCTTCGCCGACGAGCCGTTGCTTGCCGAAGGCCGCGTGCTGTTCCATGGCCAACCCGTCTTTGCAGTCGTCGCAGAAACGCGCGAGGCCGCACGACGCGCAGCACGCCTCGCCACGTTCGACGTCGTCCAGGAGACGCCGATCCTGACGATCGACGACGCGCTCGCCGCGGGAACCCGTGTGTTGCCCGACTACGACTTCGTCCACGGCGATGCGACAAGCGCGCTGAGCACAGCGCCGCGCACGTTGAGCAGCCAGCTCATGATCGGGGGTCAGGAGCACTTCTACCTCGAAGGCATGATCGGCATGGCCATTCCCGGCGAGGGCGGCACCATGACGGTCTATTCGTCGACGCAGGATCCGACCGAGGTCCAGCACATAACCGCTCGTATTCTCGGTGTGCCCGAGGCTTCCGTGATGGTGGAAACGCGACGCCTGGGTGGCGGCTTCGGCGGCAAGGAGAGCCAGGCGTGTCAATGGGCGGCGCTCGCAGCTTTGGCGGCTCGAGCAACAGGCAGACCTTGCAAAATGCGGCTGGACCGCGACGACGACTTCGCCGCCACGGGCAAGCGGCACGACTTCCGCGCCGATTGGCAGGTCGGCTTCGACGATGCCGGTCGCCTGCTCGCCTACGACGTGGCCCTGAATGCGCGCTGCGGCTGCTCTGTCGATCTCTCGGTCGGCGTCGTCGATCGCGCGATGTTCCACGCCGGCAACTGCTACTACCTGCCGGACGCCACGATCAGATCGCGCCGCCTCAAGACCGACACCGTCTCCAATACGGCATTTCGCGGCTTCGGCGGCCCGCAAGGCATTCTCGCTATCGAACGCGTGCTCGACGCCGTGGCGCACGCAACCGGCCGCGATCCGCTCGATGTCCGCAAGGATAACCTGTTCTCGCCCGGCCGTGACGTTACGCCTTACGGCATGAAGGTCGATGACACATCGGTATTGCGCGACATCGTCGATGAACTCGAAGCGACCAGCAACTATCGCGCGCGCCGTGCCGACATCACGGCTTTCAATGCCGAGAACGGAATTCTCCGCCGCGGTATCGCGCTCGCCCCCCTGCAGTTCGGCATCTCGTTCACGCTCGCGCACATGAATCAGGCCGGCGCGCTCGTGAACGTCTACCAGGACGGCTCCGTGCTCTTGAACCACGGCGGGACCGAGATGGGCCAGGGCCTGTTCGTAAAGGTCGCGCAGGTCGTCGCCGAGGAATTCGGCATTCCCCTCGAAGCCGTTCGCCCTACCGCGACGTCGACGGCGATGGTGCCGAACGCGTCTCCCACGGCAGCTTCGGCGGGCTCCGATCTCAATGGCATGGCCGCGCGCGTGGCAGCCGCCAAGATCAAGGCGCGCATGGTGCCCGTCGCTTCAGCTCATTGGGATGTCGCGCCAGAATCGATCGCTTTCGCACGCGGCCGCGTCTCGTCCGGCAACAAGTCGATGACGTTCGGCGAATTAGCATCGCTGGCTCGCAAGTCGCAGGTCTCGCTCTCCGCGACGGGCCACTACAAGACGCCGGGCATCACCTGGGACCGCGACAAGCGCACGGGTAAGCCGTTCTACTATTTCGCTTTCGGCGCCGCTTGCGCCGAAGTCAAGATCGACACGCTGACCGGCGAGATGAAAGTCGAGCGTGTCGACATTCTCCACGACGTCGGATCATCGCTCAATCCGGCGATCGATATCGGCCAGATCGAAGGCGGCTTCGTGCAGGGGATGGGTTGGCTCACGACGGAAGAACTGGTGTTCGATGCCAAGGGCCGGCTCGCCACGCATGCGCCGTCGACCTACAAGATCCCGGTCGCGAGCGACGTGCCCGCCGACTTCCGGGTCGCGCTGACCAACCGTCCCAACAGCGCCGACACGATCTATCGCTCGAAGGGCGTCGGCGAGCCACCTTTGGTGCTGGCGACGAGCGTGTTCTCAGCGATAACAGACGCGCTCCACTCACTAAGGCCTGGCGCGCAAGTCCCGCTCCACGCCCCCGCCACGCCCGAACGCATTCTGATGGCCGCGGAATCATTGAGATCCTAGTCCGGGGCAATCTTACCGCGATCTGGCCTAAGAGTTTGCGGTCAACCCGCGCATCACTTCGCGCGCTTCTTTCATCAACGTGCGCGTCAATTCACCGGCCGGCATCGCACGCCCGAGACCGGCAGCTTGCCCCGCCCACAACGGCGTGAAATCGACGGAGCCAGCGGCTTCCGCCTTGGCGCGCAGTGGCCCGCTCGCCGTCGCGGCGTTCGGAAACGCTGGCGCATCAGTAGATATCGGTCCGACCTCGCGCATCATGCGGTTGACGATTCCGCGCGCAGGCCGGCCAGAATAGACGTTCGTCACGGCCGTCGCATTGTCGGCAGCATTCTTCAACGCCTCGCGATGGCCAGCGTGCACCTTCGCTTCGGGACAATGCAAATACGCGCTGCCGACCTGCACGGCGCTGGCCCCGAGCGCGAATGCCGCCGCGATCCCGCGAGCATCCGAAATGCCGCCGGATGCGATTACCGGCGCCTTTACGGCGTCGACGATCTGCGGCACCAGCGCCATCGTTCCGGCCTGCGTCGACAAGGCGGCAATGGGATCGTCGGCGAGAAAGATGCCGCGATGTCCGCCCGCTTCGTAGCCCTGCGCGATGATCGCATCGCAGCCGTTCGCCTCGAGCCATCGCGCTTCCGCCGCTGTCGTCGCCGAAGAGATCACGCGCGCGCCAGCCGCCTTCACGCGCGACAGGAGCGCTGCTTCCGGCAATCCGAAGTGAAAGCTGACGACTTCAGGTTTGAAACGCTCGACCAGCGCACATGCCGCATCGTCGAACGGACGCCGCTCCGCCGCGCTAATCGGCGTTTCCGGATCTATGGCGAGTTCTCTGTAGTACGCCGCCAGCCGCGCCTTCCATTGCGCCTCGTGCGCGGCGTCCCGCACCGGCGCCTTGTGACAGAAGAAGTTGACGTTGATCGGCTTTGACGTGCGCTGCCGGATGATGCCGAGATCGCGCTCGATCGCATCTGCGCCGAGCATCGCGCACGGCAATGAACCAAGCCCGCCAGCTTCCGACACGGCGATCGCCAGCTCTGGTGTTCCCGGACCCGCCATCGGTGCGAGGAGCAGCGGAAGCTCCATCCCAAGCAGCCTGGTCAATCGCGAGGTTTGTGACATGCCGTGGCTCCTCCGCCGGAGAATTTGCAAGGCGACGCGTTCGTGATGAAAGCTTCTCACGCCCGCCACGAACATTCCGCTCGAAGCGAACATCGTGTATCTGGCTGGCGCGCAGCGCGTCTGGATACGGACACTTTAGTCGATCAGGATCGGGCGCGCCTCAAGGATCGAACGTCATGCTCCAGGCCGTCATCAGCGCACTAATCGCAGGTTCCATGGTTTTCGGCGCGCGTCCAGCACTCGCCGCAGAGATCGACCGCATCGCCGTCATCGATGCGTCGAAGAACCTGTCGGGCGACGTTGCGGCGTTGAAAAATGCTGGCGTCGAGGTCGTCGGCCGCTATCTCGGCCGATGCCCGCAGTGGGCCGGCAAACGGTTGATCGATTCCGGTGACGCACGGAACCCGGACAGCGAGGTCCGAAAGATCCATGGCGCCGGCCTCGCCATCATGTCGATTTATCAATATCTGAGCAGCAGCAAGGAAAAGTTCAACGGCCGTTATTGGAAACCGGGCGAGAATCGCTTCGTGAATCTGCCGGCCAGGGATTGTGCGACGATACCGCTCGAGCCCAACAACACCACGACCGAAGCGGAACTCGATGCCGATGCCGCCGTCGATCAGGCCCGGCGGCTCGGCCAACCGGCAGGCAGCGCCATCTATTTCGGTATCGACTTCAATTTCGATCCGAACGATGCCGACACCAGGCAAAAGATGATCACGTATTTCACGGTGCTGGCCAGGAAGCTCCGAGCCGCCAGATATCTCGTCGGCGCTTATGGCTCGGGAAGTACGCTGGAATTGCTGCTCGATCGCGGACTTATCGACCGGACGTGGCTGTCACCGTCTCGCTCCTATGCGGGATCGTCCGCGTTCCACAGCTCCAATCGCTGGCACCTGTTCCAGGCCTGGGCGGATTCTTGCTGGTTCGGGCGCAAGGTCGCTGGCAAATGTCAAAGCGGCATCGAGCTCGACACGAACATACAGAACAAGGCGTTCCCCGGCATGCACATGGGGTTCTGGAATTCGAAAGGGCTCTACCGTGTCGAAGACGCACGCGTTCGCGCGGTTCATGACACCCGCCGCTTCGTGTGCAACGGCAACACGCTTGTGCGGCGCGATGCAAAACCCGGCGCGCCGCTGATCGACACGACGAGCGGACCACGTGAATTTCTGCGCTGTGAGCCGGGGCTGGGAGGCCCGCTCGCGCCGCAGATGTGCTACGCTACCGTCGCGCGCATCGGGCATTCGAAGAACGGTTTCGTGGAAGTGGATCACGACGACGACGGCCGCTTCGACGGCTGGACTGAAGCCGCCAACCTTACGCGCTCTTTCGCCGCCAAGCCGTTGTGGATCGAGGACGGCCCGACGAAGGGCGGTGCTCGCCGGTCGGCGAAGTGCCAGTAAGCATGCGCGCAACGAACACTCACCCGCAGCGCACTAGTGAGCAGCAATCCGCATCATTCCAGGGGCTTTGCCGCCCACTCGTTTGTTTTCCTGCCGACGAGCTCAGTGATGTTGTTTGCGCCCGCCCGCGTGACCGCTTCTGCGAGTTCGAGCTTGATGCGATCGATGAGGCCGATGCCCTCGAAGATCAGCGACGAGTAGAGCTGGATCAGCGTCGCGCCGGCCTCGATCTTGGCCAGCGCGCTTTCGCCCGAGTGCACGCCGCCAGAGCCGATGATCGGCATCCGTCCTTGCGTCGCCTGGGCCACCTTGGCCAGCATCACGGTGGAGCGATGGAACAACGGCTGACCCGATAGCCCGCCCGCCTCCCGACCGATCTCGGCATCGCGCAAACCTTGGCGCGACAAGGTGGTGTTGGCGACGATCATGCCGTCCACGTTGTGCGCCAGCATCCGGCCGACGATCGGCTCGATGTCCTGCTCTGCGATGTCGGGTGCGATCTTGACGAGCACGGGAATGCGCCGGCCACCGGATGTCGCGACCTTTTCCCTTGCCGCCATTACCCGCTCGAGCAACTGGTCGAGCACGGCAGGCGCTTGCAGGTCACGCAGACCCGGTGTGTTGGGCGACGAGATGTTGGCGGTGAAATAGCTCGCGGCGCCGGCGAACGCCTCGATACCCTTCACATAGTCCGCTGTGCGATCCGCCGACTCTTTGTTGGCGCCGACGTTGATGCCGACAATCCCGCGTTTGGGACGTTGCGCGAGCCGCGTAAGCGCCGGCGCATGACCGCCGCTGTTGAAACCGAGGCGATTGATCACGGCGCGATCCCGTGGCAGCCGGAATACGCGCGGCGGCGGATTGCCGGGCTGCGGAAGCGGCGTAATCGTACCGACCTCGGTGAATCCGAAGCCGATGTCGAGCAGCGCATCGGGAACGCGGCCTTCCTTATCGAAGCCTGGCGCCATGCCGACCGGATTGGGAAACGTCATCCCTAGCGCGCTGACTGCGATCCTTGGATCAGAAGCAACGGAGGAACGGGGATAAAGTCCTTTTTCGAGCGCGACGAGGGTCGCTTCGTGCGCCTGCTCCGGTGGCAGCATCAGGAGGAGCGGTTGCGCGAATTTCGTGAGCCCCGAGATCATGGCGCGATTTCTTTCGGGATGAGCGGAACACCGTCGGCGCCGAGTGGCAAGGGAATGACGGCGGTCGCGGCAGTGGCTTCGAGCGCCGAGTACAGGTGCGGAAAAAGCTGCCCGCCGCGCGACGGTTCCCACTTCAGCCGCTCGCCGAGCCGGTCGGCTGCAACCGACACGAGCACGAGGCCGGGCTTGTCCTTGAAATACTTCGCCGCCGTGCCGGCGAGCTGTTCCGCCGTCGAGAAGTGGATGAACCCGTCGCGTACGTCGTCGGCCGAGCCGGCATATCTGCCGGCGCTCTCTGCCGCCTGCCATTCGGCGGACGTCAGGATCTTGTAGATGGTCGGTTCTATTCGAGGTTTCATGAAATTCCAGGCAGGCATGGACGTTCCGGAGAACGGGTTTCGTCTACCCGTCCTTTACATGAAGAACCGGTGTCGCGGTGCGGCGAATTTCATCATATCCCCGATCCAGAGATCTGCTTCAAGCGCTGTTGGGCCGCGACCCGCGCAGGGCTTCCTTCAGGGGCTTCGGTGACGGCACGCTGATAGTCTTCTCTGGCCCGCGCAATTGCGCCGCTGCGTTCCAGTGCCGTGCCGCGGCTGACGCGGTTCATCGCGTTACGCGGCTCAAGTTCGACCAGGCGGTCGTAATCGCGGATTGCCGCGGCATGCTCTCCAAGCGCCATGCTGGACGATGCGCGCGCCCTGAACGCCGTGATGTCGTTGGGCGACAATCTGATCGCCTCGTTGAAGTCGAGGATGGCTGCGCGATGATGGGCGAG
>CANJPN010000147.1 GCA_947475855.1 Bradyrhizobiaceae bacterium | reverse complement strand
CAGCGCACGGACTTCATCGCCGACGCAGGGGCCGCCGGGGCCGCGTCCACGTGGGCGTGGTTGTCCTGAGCGTAGGCCGTCGTCCCCATACCGAACAGCGGGGCGGCGGACAGAAGCAAGCAAAGACGGAACAGGCGAGACCGCTGAGCCATGACGTTTCCCTCGATCAGGGCCGAAGCCCTATTTTTCGGCGATTAGAATACTCTAGATCCGGGCGCCAAACAACCATCAAATGGATGCGGGCCTTCACTCATAACAACCGCGCGCAAACGGCCCTATTCGGCAGATAGCCGCCGATATTTCCACCGCTTAGGCGGTCTAAACTTGAGGCCAGCATCGCTCTACATGCAGGCGACGCCGTCTCAAATTCACGAAGTAGTTTCACTTTTGCATCGATACTATTCCGCCCCCTACTGATCGCGAAGAATGGCTAGGCCATCCGCGGCGTACACGCCCTGACCAGCGGGCATCACGAAAAGCGGGTTGATCTCCGCTTCCAGGAGCCGGGGGCCGAAATGCTCACCCAGACGAGCGAAAGCCATGATGGCGTCGATCAACGCCTCAAGATCACGCGGCGGCGCCCCGCGATAACCCTGGAGCAGCTTCGCCGTTTTGAGTTCGGCGACCATTTGCTCAGCGTCAATGCGTGCAATGGGCAATAGCCTGATCGAAACATCGTCGAACAGCTCAGCAGCGACTCCGCCCATGCCCAGAAGGATTGCTGGCCCGAGTTGGGGGTCCTGATGCAGTCCGAGGATCATCTCCAGGCCTCCACGAACCATTTCCTGAACAAGGAAGCCTTCGACTTCGAGCCCGTGGCCCGAGACAGCCTCTTGCATTTCCCTGCAGGTCTCGGCCACCCGGTCAGCGGGCACGCTGACCTTCACACCGCCAAGATCGCTTTTGTGGGCGATATGGCGGGACAGCACTTTCACGACGACCGGGTCGCCGATCACCTTAGCGGCCGCCGCAGCTTCGACTGGAGTCGCCGCAACCAGGTCATGGGCTCCCCTGACACCGAAGGCTGCGAAGAGACGCTTGCTCTCTGCTTCATTGAGGGCGCCGGAGATCTCGGCGAATGGGGCGAGATCAAATGATCCTACATCACCCGCCTCCGGAACCTGCCTGGCTGGGCGCATCAAAGCGCCAAGGACAGCGGCGCAACTCTCGGGGCTGGTGAGCGCCACGATGCCCCTGCTCGTCAGGAGGCGAACGACATGGGGGGCGTTAGGGCTCACATACGCGATCAGAGGCTTGGCGGTTTCCGCTTGGCACGCAACTGCGGCATCAACGACTAGTTCTGGCTGGGCGAGAGCCGATGAACCCACGACGATGACCGCCGCATCAAAGCTCGGGCTGACGAGTAGGCTCGAAAGCGCGTTTCGAAGCAGGTCGGGTCGCAGGCCGGCCAAGGTTACATCAATCGGGTTCGTGATCGACAGAGGATCGGAAGCATCCTGCAGGGTCGCCAGCCGCGTCGCCGTAATGGTGTCCGGCGGTGGAACAGTCAGCCCGGCCACTCCGCAACTGTCGGCCACCAGCGTCCCAGCTCCGCCTGTGGAAGTCAGGATAGCGACGCGATTGCCGTGGGCACGGCGGCCGACTGAAAGCGCCGCGGAAATATCGAGCAGATCACTGAAGACGCCGGCCCGAATGACGCCCAGTTGCTTGAACAGTGCGTCGTACATCCGGTCAGCGCCAGCGAGAGCACCGGTGTGCGACACAGCCGCCTGGGCGCCGAATTCCGAGCGGCCCACCTTGAATACAACAATCGGTTTGCCAGCAGCCTCAGCTCTGCGCGCAACCCGCCGAAAAGCGTCCGGGCGGCGAAGACCTTCCATATAGACCGCTAGAACCGATGTTTCTAGATCATCGACCAAGTATTCAAGTAGGTCACAGGTGTCCAGATCCGCTTCGTTACCAGTGGAGACCAATTTCGAGAAGCCAATTCCCCGATCGGCGGCGCGCGACAAAAGCGAACCCAAGATGCCACCACTTTGCGAGACCAAAGAGATGTTGCCCCTCGGCATGGCGCCCACTTCAAGCGCGCCCGAGGCGGACAGCATGATCCGATCACTGAGATTTATCAGGCCAATAGTATTGGGGCCCAGGAGGCGCATGCTTCCCGCCGCTTCACGCAATTCCTCCTGACGCTTCACCCCATCGACGCCAGCTTCGCCATAGCCGCTCGCCAGCACAATGGCGGCTGCCGCACCGCGCTCGGCTAGCTCTAGAACGGCCTGATGGACGCGGTCAGGTCCCAAAAGGACCAAGCCGACATCGGGAGCAGTCGGCAAAGACTGGATGCTGGAGAAGCACTCCAAGTCACCGACGTGAGAGAGCCGTGGATTGACGGGAAAAATCTCGCCGGAAAAGCCATACTTTCGAAGGTACCCAACGGGCCGTCCCGTCAACTTTGTGGGGTCGCCGGACGCCCCGACGATCGCGACATGCCGGGGACGCAGAAGCTGCTCGACCTGGTTTGCACCGGTAAACACTAGCGGGCCCCCTTTGGCGCACCAGACTTCGCCTTTTCCAAGAATTCTGAGACCAGGTCTTGGTGCTCACGCGTGGAGTAACAGATGGCTTGGGCCTGGCTGCCCATCCCGTAGACCTGCTCCGCCGTGGTCTCGAATGTCTGATTCAGGACAGATTTTGCGAGCGCCAGCGCCGCCGATGATCCCTGACTTAGTTCCCTAGCCCACGTCGCGGCGTCATCCAGTAGTCTGTCGCCGGGACAGACGCGGTCCACCATGCCTATAGCCAAAGCTTCCGGCGGCAGGACTCGGCGGCCCGAGAAGATCAGTTCCTTCGCGCGAGGTAAGCCGACGCGGCGCGGCAGAAAATACATGCCCCCGCCATCCGGGATCAAACCCCGCAGGACATAGGTCATCGACAGGCTGGACTCTTCAGCCGCCACGATGAAATCGCACGCGAGCGCCAGATCGCATCCCAGGCCTGTGGCGGCGCCATTCACGGCGGCGATCGTAGGCTTTGGCAAATCATGAAGCGCCGCCACGAGGCGATGCGTCCGCTGTTGCCGTCGCCAACCATTGAAGGCGATCTCACCGGGCGGAGCGTTCAGCCGTTGCTTCATGCTCTTGATGTCGCCGCCGGAGCAAAACCCCTTGCCCCGTCCCGTGAGGACCAACGCCTTGACCGCGTCATCTTGCGCAACGCGCTCGATGAGCGAAAGCATGAGCGCTCGCATATCGTCGTCAATCGCGTTGCGAACGTCCGGCCGATTGAGGAACAACGTCGCGACTGGGCCATCTATATGCAGTTCCGCCGTCTCCGTTGTGGATACCGGCTCGCTCATTATTCCTCCTCGAGTGGGCAATCAGATCTGTCGCGTCATGCCGAAAGCAAAAGCCTTGGGCACAGGGCCGCCGCGCCGCGCTCTCACGAACCCAATGATGAGGGCCCGACCTCACTTGCTTCAACCGACATTGCGGTTCATGTTGCCTAACTAAAAATCAGGCAAACCATGTCGAGATCTCTTCCACCGCTCACCGCAGTCAAGGCCTTTGAAGCTGCTGGCCGTCTTGGAAGCTTGACCCTTGCGGCTAATGAACTCGGCGTCTCGCAGGTGGCGGTCAGCCGCAAGGTTCGGGAGTTGGAGCTGTATCTAGATGTCGCCCTCTTCACGCGCCATCACCGACGGGTAGAGATCACCCGCAAAGGCAAGCAGCTCTTGTCGGGACTGACACGCGCCTTTGACGATATCGACAGAGCCGTTCGCCAAGTGTCGCAGCGAGGGCGCAGCGATGTCCTCTCACTGCAATCCTACACGACTTTTTCGCAGCGCTGGCTGATCCCGCGGCTGCCGATGTTCCAAGAGGCTCATCCGGAGATTGAGGTGCGGCTTTCGTCGTCTTTGGAACCCGCATCCTTCCAGGGCAACGATCTCGACGCCGCGATCCGGTCCGGCCGAGGCGATTGGAACGATCTCGGAGCAGACAAACTCACCGGGCTTTCGCTTGTGCCGGTGTGTAGCCCCAGCCTTCTACATCACGCGAAGCTCCAAGAGCCCCGCGATCTGGCCAAAGTAACACTGTTGCATTCGCTCGCACGGCCCGACGACTGGGCCGTCTGGCTGAAAGCTCGAAAAATCGAAGGCATCGATCTCCGTCGAGGTTTGAAATTCGAGAGTTCGGCGCTGGCCTATGAGGCGGCACTTCAAGGTTTGGGCGTCGCGATCGGCATCGAGGTCTTGGTTCAAAGCAACTTGAACGATGGCCTTCTGGTCACGCCTTACGCCACCCGTCATGTTCTGGATGAGGGGTACTACCTGACCTGGCCGAAAGACCGACGGCCATCTCGCAGCCTGCAGTTGTTCCATGCCTGGCTACGCAAACAGATAACGTCGGAGCACGACCACTAGGTCAGCGAGCGTGATTTCTGCCCAAGGTGACGTTAGGCAATCCGACCCAAAAAGTCGGGTGCGCTGGAGGTCCGTCCCTATAAAAATTGCACCAACGACGCGCTCAATGGCCAGCCGCAGAAGCATGATCGATCCCGCAAGATTGACGCTGCCAACAGGTGTCGCGCAACGCGGCCATCTCCGGTGAAGATCGCGGTTCTGGACGACTTCCAGCAGGTGTTTAAAACACTGGCTTGCTACCCCCGCCTCGAGGGGCACGAAGTCGTCACCTTCACGAACGCGATCAAAGATCCTCTCGAATTGGCGGAGCGCCTGAGAGGCTTCGACATCGTCGTCTTGACGCAACAGCGGACGCCTTTGACCCGGACCACGATCGAGCGGCTCGACCGTCTCGTCATGGTGGCTCAGACAGGCTATCACACCACCCATATCGACCTTGAGGCTTGCACCGAACACGGCATCCTCGTCAGCGGCGCCAGCGCCGGGCCATCGATCGCCACGGCAGAGTTGACCTGGGCCCTCATCCTGGCGGCCCGGCGACACATCGTCGAAGAAGTTCAGGCGCTCAAGTTGGGCAGGTGGCAAACCACGATCGGCGACGGGCTCCACGGCCGCACCCTAGGCATCTACGCGTTCGGTAAGACAGGAGCGATGGTGGCTCCGGTAGGCCGCGCCTTCGGCATGAGGGTCATCTGTTGGGGGCGGTCAGGATCCCTAGGAAGGGCGGCAGAAGCCGGGTTCGAGATCGCGAAAAGCCGCGAGAGCCTGTTCGCAGAATCCGACATTCTGACGTTGCATTTGCCGCTAAACCCGGAAACGCGCGGCATCGTGACGTCTTCCGATCTTGCCCTGATGAAACCATCGGCTCTCATTGTGAACACGAGCCGGTCCGCGATCATCGAAACCGGCGCCTTGGTCCAGGCGCTTCAGGCCGGCCGTCCCGGCGCAGCCGCCGTTGACGTCTATGATGATGAACCGGTGACCGCTCCAGCATCGGAGCCGCTGCTGTCGATGCCCAACGTCTTATGCACGCCGCACCTGGGTTACGTCGAACGGGCCAACTACGAGAAGTTGTTCGGCGGCGTCGTCAAATCGATCCTCGCGTTCGCCGCCGGGGCGCCAGTGGACATCGCGAACCCCGATGTTCTTCCGCTAGCGACCTCCGGAGGCACGTCAGCTTCAAGCTGCGCGGAGCAAACCCGGGTGCGAGTCGATAGCACTTTGAATAACTGATTTTCCGCACAATAGCAGAAGCGAGGGAACCATTGCAGGCGCTGCTAAGTCCAGCGAGCTTATCTCTCGCGGCCCTCATAGTTGTTATAGTCTTCAGTCTGACTTCCAGAATCAACGTCGGCGTTCTGGCCGTCGCGCTTGCAACTGGCGTCGCCGTGTTGTTCGCGCGATGGAAGCCTGACGAGCTTGCGGCTCTGTTCCCCTCATCGCTGTTTCTCACCCTCGTCGGTGTCACGCTGCTATTCTCCGCAGCTCAAGCAAATGGCACGCTCGAAGCCATCGCCGGGCGCATCACCGCGCTAAGTGGTGGACACGCTTCAATGTTGCCTATTTTGTTTTTCCTCTTCGCCTTGTGCTTATCGTGCGTGGGACCGGGCGGGGCAGCGGCGACCGCGTTGATTGCTCCCTTGGCTATGGCGTCCGCCGCCCGCGCCGGCGTTCCAATGCTGCTTATGGCGCTTGCCGTCGGCAATGGCGCGAACGCGGGCAACCTGTCGCCGGTCACATCGATGGGGATCGTCGCTCAGGCAAGTATGGCGAAGGCGGGACTCTTGGGCCACGGAATGGCCGCCTTCGCCGCGAGTTTTCTTGCACACACTATCGTGGCGGTCGCAGCATATCTGTTGTTTGGTGGATTGACCCTTTTGCGCAAGGGGCGCGACGTGGATGCGATCGTAGCGCCCCCGCTTCCCATGAGCGCCAAACACTGGGTCACGCTGGTCGTACTAGCAATTTGGATCCTCGGCGTGATTTTCCTGGGTCTGCAACCGGGATTGTCGGGATTTGTCGCCGCGGCATTTCTCATAGCTCTAAAGCTCGCTGATGACGGCCCCGCGGTGAAGGGAGTGCCCTGGAACGTAATCATGATGGTGAGCGGCGTCTCCGTTCTAATCGGAGTCATGGATAAGACTGGCGGCCTGGAAATGTTCACCACCGCCCTCACCAAAATTATGACGCCCACAACGGCGAACGGCGCTCTTGCCTTCGTGACTGGAGTTATCTCCACCTACAGCTCCACATCCGGCGTGGTTTACCCGGCATTTCTCCCGACTGTTGCTGACCTAGCGCAAAAACTCGGGGGCGGCAGCGCGTTAGAGATGGCATTGAGTATCTGTGTCGGAGCAGCGCTAGTCGATGTCTCTCCTCTGTCAACAATCGGCGCACTTGCGATCGCCGCGACACCGCCAGGAGCGACGGACATGCGAAAGCTTTTCCGGGGAATGTTGCTGTGGGGCTTTGCGATGGCTTTGGTCGCTGCGTTGTTTTGTCAGTTGTTTATCCACTTCTTTGCGTGGTGAATGGATCGGGGAGTTACATACAAAGGAACTTGGCTGCGTTGCCACTACTGCTAGGCGCATGCGCGCAAATGGCAATGCTGCGAAAGACCGCCAGTTCACCAGCGGGGTCCGCTTGAGCTTCTAAGGCACTTCGACGACCATCGACGTAACTGAAGGAAATTCCGCAATGCGCCTAATGATGAAACTATGCGTCGCCGCAGCTCTGCTGGCCGGGTCGCCAGCCTTTGCCCAGATGCCGATGGGCGGCGCCAAGGCGACAGCCGACGGCCTGAATGACGCCACCGGCATGCCGCTCTACACCTACGCTCGCGACACAACGCCGGGAAAATCGGCCTGCAACGGTCCCTGCGCAACCGCGTGGCCGCCGCTAGCCGCCACCGCTGCCGACAAGGACGCGGGAGACTGGACTGTTGTCACCCGCGATGATGGCGCGAAGCAATGGGCTTATAAGGGTCAGCCGCTATACACCTACGCCAGGGATACCGCAGGCCAGCCGGCCACCGGCGTCAGCGCGGCTTGGCCGCGCGCCAAATAATAGGACATGACGGGAGGGCGCCCTGCTCTCGCGCAACCTTACGGTTTTAGCCTCGGCGCCCCAGCCTTCGTTTTTCGAGCGCTGGGGCGCATGAGAGGACTCGAACCTCGTCTTAGGCGAGGTCGGTTCAATTGGCGCTCTCGATCCACTATGGTTGCGGCACGGCATCCGCTTGTGACGCCGGTTCGGCTGCTTGCGCTTTGCGCATGCTTTCCAGTTCGGCGGCAGTCTTGAAGTCCAACAGCTCAACCTGGAACACGAGATCGGAATTGGCGGGGATCGGCCCGGAGGCTTGTGCTCCATAGCCCATCGCTGCCGGGATGCAGAGCCGGACGACGCCCGCCCGGGCCGTCATCTGAAGCCCTTGCGAGAACCCCGGGATCACACCGTCGACCGGTAGCGGCGACTGCATCGCCTGGTCGAACACTGCCCCAGTCGCGGCGAGATAGCCGACATAGTTGATCAGCACGGTGTCAGTCGCAGCGGGCTTGGGCCCTGATGCCGGACGTAGCACCGTGTAGCCAAGACCGGAGGCCGTGCGGGACGCACACAAACGCTGCGCCGCCGGCACGACGGGAGTCAGTGGTAACGGGATGATGCTGTTGTTCGCTGGGACCGGGTTGCGCGCGACGGCGGGCGCTTTGGCCGTACGAACCGTCGCCGCGCTGACAGGGAGCGGTGCGATGAGCAACGACAGAGCCATAGCAGAGACGAGACGGCGCAATGCATGCGAGTGGGCGTTCATTTTGGCTCCAGCCTGGCGCCGCAGGCTTGTACGGAAGATCAAAGCAGATCCTCGATCCGCAGGGGCATCTTGCGGACGCGCGTGCCAGTTGCGTGGAATACCGCGTTAGCGATCGCCGCCGCCGCGCCTACCATGGCGACCTCGCCCAGTCCCTTCGAGCCCACCGCGTTGAACAGCGGGTCGGGGCGATCGACGAAGCCCACGTCGATGTCGCCGATGTCGGCGTTCACCGGTACGACATAGTCGGCGAGGTCGGCGTTCAGCCAGCCGCCGAAGCGGGGATCGACCTCCGTTTCTTCGCGGAGCGCGGCGCCGATCGCCCATACCACCCCGCCGCGGACCTGGCTGGCGGCGGTGCGCGGCGAGACCACCCGCCCGCAGTCGGCGATGCTCACGACGCGCGGCACGCGGACGCGCCGGGTGCTCGGCTCGACGCGGACCTCGACGAAATGCGCGATATAGCTGAACGATGTGAATTGCGGATATTCCGGCCCGGCGGCGGCGCGGGCGCCCGCCCGTAGCCGGTCGAGCGCGCCGGCGTCCTGTCCCGGGCCGAGGGTCGACACCTCGACCTGGAGGAACGGGCGGCGGACCGTCGCCAGCTGCCGGTGGATGTTGCCGGCGATGGAACGCTGGCCGATCAGCTCGGCCATCGCCGCCCTCATCTTCGCCGCCGCCGCGGTGACGGCGGCCCCGACGCTCACCGTCCCCCGCGAGCTGGCGGTGGTGTGCTGCGGCGCCGCCGCGGTGTCGCCGATCGCGATCTCAAGCCGCGCGGGATCGACGTCGAGCTCGCGCTGGAGGAGCTGCGCGATCACCGTCCGGATACCCTGGCCCATCTCGTGGCCGGCGACCGCGAAGCGGGTGCGGCCGTCGGCGCTGACGCGCAGCGTGGCGATGGTCGGGCTCACGTTCGCCGGGTAGCCGCCCGCCGCCACGCCCCAGCCGACCAGCGTGCCGTCGGGCTCCACCATCGCGCCCTGCGCGATCGGCCGACGCTCCCAGCCGAAGCGGCGCGCGCCCTCCGTCAGGCAGTCGTTGAGGAAGCAGGAGGAGAGCGGATTTCCGCTGATCGGATCGGTCGTCGCCTGGTGCGCGAGCCGGAAGGCGACCGGATCGCGGCCGAGCTTGTGGGCGAGCTCGTCGACGGCGCTCTCGAACGCGAATTGGGCGGGATGCGGGTACGGAGCCCGCATCGCGCCGGGGTCCTGCGTATCGATCCGCACGTGGGCGGCGGTGCCGTCATAGTCGGCGACGCCGTACATCCGCGGCGGAGACTCATGGTACCCTGGCTCAAGCGTGCCCTTGCGCGATTGCTGGTGGTCGGCATCGTAGCGGATCGCCGTCAGCTTGCCCCCCGCATCGGCGCCGAGCGCCACTTGGTGGCGGCTCTTCGGCCGGAAGACCGCGTTGTGGAAGATCTGCGCGCGCGGCAGCACCAGCTTGACCGGCCGCCCGATCAGAATAGCGGCAAGCGCGACGATGGGAGTTTGGCGCTGGAGCGGGATCTTCTGTCCAAACGCGCCGCCGACCTGGGCGCTCTTGACCTCGACGACGGCGGGATCGAGGTGGAGCGCGATTGCGACGTTCGCCCGGACCAGACTCGCCGACTGCGTGCCCTCGTAGATGGTGAGCTTGCCGTCCCGCCAGACGGCGGTCGTGGACAGCATCTCCATCGGATTGTGATGCTGGGCGGGCGAGACGTAGCTCGCCTCGATCGTCGTCGCGGCGCCGGCCATGGCCGCCTGCGCATTGCCGGCCTTTTTGGGCTGGACCAGCTCGCGCGCCGCGCCTGGGCTATCGATCAGCGGCACGAACGCTTGCCCGGCGTAGGTCGCGCGGACCGCTTCGGCGCCCTCGATCGCCGCCTCCAGCGTCTCCGCCACAACCAGCGCCACCGGCTGCCCGCGATAGGCGATCTCAGTGGCGGGCGTCGGCGGAGGGCCGGGTAGCGCCGGGAAGTCGAAGGCGGTCAGCACGCGGACGACGCCCCGCACCTGCATCGCGCCCTCGACCGCCACCGTCTCGACCCGGCCCTTGGGCGTCGTCGCCGGCACCATCATGGCATAGAGCAGCCCGGGCAGCGGGATGTCGGCGGCATAGGCGGTCGCGCCCAGCACCTTGTCGCGGGCGTCGATCCGCTCGCGCTCGGGGAATGGTGCTGCGGGCATCAGGCGCTCCTCCGCGCGGCGATCATCAGCGCGTCGGCGACGGTGCGCGCGCCGAGCTCGATCTTGAAGCCATTGTGCCGCCCCGGCCGAGCGCCGGCAAAGGCGGCGCGGCCGGCGGCAAGCGAGACGGCGGCGGTGAGCGGCTGCCCGGCGAGCATCTGCTCGGCCTCGGTCGCGCGCCAGGGCCGCGTCGCCACGCCGCCGAGCGCGATATGCGCGCGCGTCACCCGCTCGCCCTCCATCTCCAGCGCCACCGCCGCCGAGGCGAGCGCAAAGGCGTAGCTCTCGCGGTCGCGGATCTTGTGGTAGGTCGATCGCCGTCCCGCCGGGGTCTTGGGCACGGTGATGGCGGTGATCATCTCGCCGGGCGCGAGCATGAACTCCAGGTGCGGAGTCGCACCGGGCAGGCGATAGAGCTCGGCGATCGGGATCGCGCGCGCTCCCGACGGGCCTAGCACCTCGACCGCAGCATCCATCGCGGTCAGCGCCACCGGCCAGTCGCCCGGCGAGACCGCGGTGCAGGCCTCGCTCTGACCCAGCACCGCCTGGCCGCGATCAAGCCCCCCGATCGCCGCGCAGCCGGCGCCGGGCTCGCGCTTGTTGCAGGGATAGACGCCGACCGACGAGGGATTGCCGGCGCCGTTGCGGAAGTAGAGACAGCGCGTGCGCTGGAGCAGGTTGCCGCCGACGGTCGCCATGTTCCTGAGCTGCTGCGACGCCGCCTTGGCCAAAGCCTCGGCGAGCACGGGATAATCGCGGCCGACGACCGGATCGGCGGCGACGGCGCTCATCGGCGCGAGCGCCTCGAACCGGAGCCGATCGCCGCCGGTCTCGATGCGGTCGAGCCCGCGGATGGCGGTAACGTCGATCAAATGCTCCGGCCGCTCGATGCCGAGCTTCATCAGGTCGTAGAGCGTGGTTCCCCCGGCGATGTAGCGCGCGTCCCTGCCGGCGGCGGCGAATGCCTTGACCGCCTCGGCCGCGCTGTTGGGCCGGGCATATGTGAACGGTTTCACGCCCTCCTCCCCATCTTGCCCGCCGCCTCCTCGATCGCGGCGACGATCCCGACATAGGCGCCGCACCGGCAGATGTTGCCGCTCATATATTCGCGGATTTGGTCGCGCGACCCGGCATGACCCTCCTGCACGCAGGCCACGGCCGCCATGATCTGCCCCGGCGTGCAATAGCCGCATTGCAGCGCGTCGTGATCGATGAAGGCCTGCTGCATGGGATGCAGGCGCTTGCCGTCCGACAGTCCTTCGATGGTGGTCACGCGGCGGCCGTCGACCTTGGCGGCGAGCGTCAGGCAGGAGGCTACGCGCCGGCCGTCGATATGGACGGTGCATGCGCCGCACTGGCCGTGATCGCAGCCCTTCTTGGCGCCGGTCAGGCCGAAGCGCTCGCGCAGCAGGTCGAGCAGCGAGGTGCGCGCGTCAATCTCCGCCTCGAACTGACGGCCGTTGATCGTGGCGCCTAGTTTCATGGTCTGGCCGGGCGCCGCGGGCCGGGCCATCAAAGGGTAGGTCCGCGGGGCGGCTACGGCCTGCCCCGTGAGCGGCGCCGTTGTGAGCACAGCGCCCACCTGGAGCGCCGAACGGCGTGTGAGCGCCGGTCCCGCGCCGTGGCGCTCCCCATCGTCGTCAACCGGATCGTCACTCTGGCTCATGCTCAGCGCCTCTAACCTTAGGTATGAGCAGCTGACAGCGCCGGGCAAGGGCGAAGCTCCCTGCTGCTTCCGCTCTCGTCGTCGGATGACGAGATGACTGTTCTCGGCTCGGTTGTTGGTCGATATTCTAGCCTATGTCCCTATTGCGGGATAGGCGGTGAATCAGGACTGAGGAGCTGCGCCCCCTGCCCTCGCTTCGCCAAGCGGGGATTTTCGACCTTAGTCTGACAGCGCCGCCAGCCGAGTTCGCATGAAGAACCGAATAGACCCT
>CANJPN010000146.1 GCA_947475855.1 Bradyrhizobiaceae bacterium | reverse complement strand
TTGCCCATGCCGCGCGAGCCCCAGAGGAGCGCGTTGTTGGCCGGCAATCCCTTTGCGAAGCGATCCGTATTTGCAAGGAGCTGTTCGGCCGCTCGGTCGATGCCTTTCAGCAGCGAGAGCGGCACGCGGTTGACGTGGGGGACCGGCTCGAAACCTTCCGGGCTGGCATGCCATACGAATGCGTCGGCCGCATCGAAATTGGGGGCCTCCGGTGGAGCCGGGGACATGCGCTCGAGGGCTATGGCGATGCGGGCGAGCAGGTCGGTATCTGTCATCTTTGGCGGCGTGTTGGTGGTGGGGGCGGCCAAGGCTGAGCCCGGCGCGGATTGTCCCGTATAGACGAGGGCGAACCCGCCGTCATCCACTGTGACAGCAAGCGCGGGCGCCAAGTTTTCGAGGGGCGTTCGGCACGCAGTCCACCTTCGAGTTGGGCGGCGTGGAAGGTCCACTTTCCGGATGGAGCGACAATCCGGATGGAATGGTTTGCATTACGGGGGGGCGCCACTATATTGCGGTCGGATTCATTGAGGGGTAGTGCCACGCCGGAAGGCAATTTCATTGCCGACTGCGGCTCGCCTCGCGTCGCCTTCAGCCATCTCCTCGCAAGGAACTTCGTCGCATGTTCATAACTCCGGCCTTCGCGCAGACCGCCGCCGGCGGAAGCACCGACTTTCTGGTGCATTTGATGCCCATCGTGTTGATGTTCATCATCTTTTACTTTCTCCTGTTCCGTCCGCAGCAGCAGCGCATGAAGCAGCACCGCGAGCTTCTCGCCAACGTGCGGCGCGGCGATATCGTCGTCACCTCGGGTGGAATCGTCGGCAAGATCACAAAGGTGGTCGACGAACGTGAGCTCGAGGTCGAGATCGCGTCCGATACCCGCGTTCGCGTCGTCCGGCACATGATCACGGAAGTGCGCGCGAAGGGCGAGACCGTCAAGGACGCTTCCTGATCTGACTTTCGCGTCGTGCGGTGAGGCAGCCCGGGCGCGAGTACCGGGTCCTTCTGCCGCCTTCTGCTCCTGCCCTTGTCCCGTCTGCATGGGATCAGGGAACAATAGTAGGTGCCGCAATGCTGCATTTCTCGCCCATCAAGTCGGTTCTGATCGCTCTAGCCTGCCTTCTGAGCGTCGTATTCGCGATGCCGAACTTCTTCTCGAAGGAGACGGTGGCCGGGTGGCCCAGCTTTCTGCCGAAAAAGCAGGTGGCGCTGGGGCTCGATCTGAAGGGCGGTGCTCACCTGCTGATGGCGATGGATGTCGACAGTCTGCGGAAGGACTGGCTGACGAACACGCAACAGGATGCGCGGCGGCAATTGCGGGACGCAAAAATCCAATTCAGCGGCGTGGGCGTCGCCAACAACGCCGTCAATGTTCGGCTCGTCAATGCGACCGACGTGGAAAAGTCATTGGTCGAACTGCGTAAACTCAACACGCAGATCGGCAGTGCGCTGTTGGGCACGCAGGCCAACTCCCTCGATATCAAGTCCGAAGGCAGCCTGATCACGCTTGCGCCGACCGAGGCGGGCTTCAATGAGCGAATCACGAGTGCCATCGGCGCGGCGCTCGAGACCGTCCGGCGACGTATCGATAGCCTTGGCACCACGGAGCCGAGCATTGTGCGGCAGGGGCGGGATCGCATTCTGGTGCAGGTTCCCGGTTTCGACGACACGGCGCGCTTGAAGGAAGTCGTCGGCTCCACGGCCAAGCTGACCTTCCATCGCGTGCACGAGAGCATCTTGCCTGATCAAGCGCAGCAGGGCCGGATGCCCGCGGGGTTCAAGATTTTTCCCGGCGATCCGAATGCTGATCGAGGTGGGGCAAGCAGCTACCTCTTGCAGGAAGTGCCGATCGTTCAAGGCGAGGACCTTGTCGATTCGCAGCAAGGGTTCGACAGCCGGACCAATGAACCGGTGATCAATTTCCGGTTCAACCAGAAGGGGGCCCGCATCTTCGGCCGCTTCACGCAAGATAACATCGGCCGGCCGTTTGCGATCGTACTCGACGACAAGGTGCTTTCAGCGCCGGTGATCAGGTCTGAAATCCTTGGTGGCTCTGGTCAGATCTCAGGCAACTTCACGGTCGAGAGCGCCAACGATCTCGCGATCAAGCTGCGTTCGGGGGCGTTGCCGGCGAAGCTCACCATCGTGGAGGAGCGCACGGTCGGTGCCAGCCTTGGACAGGATTCGGTCGACGCGGGTATGCGGGCGTTCGGGATCGGCTCGGCGGCTACAATCGTCATGACCGTTGTTGCCTACGGCACGTTCGGCATCTTCGCGGCCATCGCCCTGATCGTTAATGGCTTGATGATTGTGGCGCTGATGTCCACGATCGGATCGACGCTGACGCTGCCCGGCATCGCTGGACTCGTCCTCACGATCGGTATGGCGGTCGACGCAAACGTGCTGATCTACGAACGGATCCGAGAGGAATTGCGGGCCGGCAAGACAGCGATCTCTGCAATCGATGCAGGCTTCAATCGAGCCATGGTCGCGATTGCGGACAGTCAGCTCACGACGCTTGCTGCCGCTATCATCATGTTCTGGCTCGGCTCCGGTCCTATTCGTGGGTTTGCAGTCACGCTGACGCTCGGCATCTTCACGTCGGTGTTCACGGCGGTGACGGTGACGCGGCTGCTCGTCTCGCTGTGGCTGAAGTCTGCGCGCGCAAAGTCCCAAAAAATCGAAGTGCCGGTGTGAGATCGCATCTCCTCGGATCAAAAGAATAGAAGCGACCCATGATGCTGCTGCCGAACTTCAAAGGCTTCGATTTTTTCCCACACGGGACCATGCTGCCGTTCATGCGCTTCAAGAGCGTGTGCTTCTGGGGGTCGGTTGTGGCGATGGTGCTGTCACTCGCCGTGATCGGCGTGCGCGGCTTCAATTACGGTGTCGACTTCAAAGGCGGCACTATGATCGAGGTCCAGTCGAAATCGGGGCCGGCTGATGTGACCGAACTGCGCTCGCGGCTCGGCAAGCTCGGTCTCGGGGAAATCCAGATTCAGACCTTTGGTGCGCCGACAGACGTTTTGATCCGCGTCGAACAGCAGGCGGGTAAGGACCCTCGGGACAACGAATTGAAGCAGCAGGAGGCCTTGCAAACGGTTGTGGCGTCACTCGGTGACGGGTTCACGCAGCGGCGTGTCGAGGTGGTAGGACCTGCGGTTTCCTCCGAGCTCAGGTTGACCGGCATCATCGCCGTGCTGTGCTCGATCCTGGCGATCATTGCCTACGTTTGGTTCCGTTTCGAGTGGCAATTCGCGTTTGGCACGGTCATGGCGCTGCTGCACGACGTGCTGCTGACGGCCGGCGTTTTCTCGCTCTTCCAGATGGAATTCGACCTATCGATCGTGGCTGCGCTGCTTACTATTCTCGGGTACTCCGTGAACGATACGGTGGTGGTGGCCGACCGAATTCGTGAGAACCTCCGCAAGTTCAAGCGAATGCCGCTCAACGAACTGCTCAACTTGTCGATCAACGAGACGCTGTCACGCACCATCCTGACGGGAACGACGACGATCATGGTGTTGATCGTGCTGTTTGTGTTCGGCGGAGCCGTGATCCACAACTTCTCGTTCGCGATGTTGTTCGGGGTGATTGTGGGCACGTACTCGTCGATCTTCATTTCAGCTCCGGTCCTAGACTATCTCGGCGTCAAGCGGGATTGGGCCGATACGTCTGCGAGCGGTGGCGGCAAGCCGCGTGTCTGACGACCGGCGCTATTTGGGGTTCATCACGCAGCAGAGGCGGTTCTGCGATGGGGCTGCCGGAAACTCAGGCTACGCGATTTGATGCGCATTTTCCCGGGCAGCCTCCGATCGACGCCTACGGCAACGGCGGGTTCCGCTTCGCGGACATGAGCCATCGGGGATCGCTGCTTTTCCTGCCGAGTGGCGTGTGGGGGTGGGACCCGATAACGCCAGGCGATCTGCAGCTCGGGCATATTTACCGCGTCCTGGCGGAAGGCGAGCGCATCGGCGTCCTGCTGCTTGGAACCGGCGTCGCACACGTATTTCCTCCGCGCCAGATCAAGCATGCGTTCGAGGCTGCGGGTATCGTGCTCGAGAGCATGACGACGGGTGCTGCGGCGCGGACGTACAATATCTTGCTCGCCGAAAAGCGGCGGGTTGCGGCGGCGTTGATCGCAGTCGAATGAATTGCGGATACGCCGGCCGCATCGGCGCGAAAAGGTGGAGATTCACATGGGCGGTTTGTTGGGAACACCGGGCAAGGCGCTGGCACTGGGAACTGCGGCGGCGGTAGTGCTGCTCGTCGTGGCGCTCGCCGCCAGCGGGATAGATCGCGTCGGGCTCATCGCGGTGTTGCTGCGATGGCTGCATGTCGGGGCGGGCATCGTGTGGTTGGGCATGGTGTGGTTCGTCAACTTCATACAACTCGTAGCGGTCGCGGAAGCCGATCAACCGGCACGCGGGGCAATCATGAAACACATCGTGCCGCGCGTCGCGCTCACGTTCCGGCAGGCGTCGCATCTGACGGTCGTGACGGGTGCACTGTTGCTGTTCACGAGTGGTTATCTCGGCGGCAGCCTCGTCTATTCTTCGGCCTTTTTTATTCCAACGTCGCGTAACATCCTGATGTGGGCGGGTGTGCTGGCTGCCATGGCGATGTACATGTTCGTGCACATGATGATCTGGCCGGGGCTTCGGCTCGTGCTGGGCATCGAGACAAGGACGCCGGAGCAGATTGCGGCAGCGCGGGCGAAGGTCGCTACGTACGCTCGATGGAACCTCGTGCTGTCCGTGCCGGTCACGCTGGCGATGGTTGCCGCGGCACATACATGATGCAAGGGCGACGCAAAGTCGGCCGCTTGCTGTCTTTGTGGAGCGACGCTTGAGCGGTGTTGACGGACAGTACGGTGGCGCGACGCAGGCCCAGATTGTGCGGGCCGCCGCGCGGGCTTTCGAGCGTGATCGCTATCTGTCGGCACTGCTCGCACCTTCGCCTGTGAGAGACGCTCTCATCTCGCTCGCGGCGTTTGCCGGCGAGATCGCGCGGATTCCTGGTGATGTCAGCCAGCCGATGATCGGTGAGATTCGGCTGCAATGGTGGCGCGATGCGCTCGATGCGATGGCGGGCGGTGGTGCAGCCTCTGGAAATCCGATTGCGGATGCTTTGGCCGGAGCATTGCAGCGGCACGATGTTCCGCTCGACATCATGCATCGCGTGCTGGACGGGCAATCTTTGCGGCTCGACGACCGTCCGTTTCGTGATCTAGATCAGTTGGTCGCTCATCTGGCGGCTTACGACGGCGGCCTGTTCGAGGCGGCGTGGCGGATACTTGGTGGCCGTGGCACTCCGCCGACGGTTCTGGCTGAGGCAGGTGTTCTGTATGGGCTCGTGCGGTGTCTGATCGAGGCGCCCGCCGAACTGGCACAGGGGCGAATCGTTCTGCCGACACGGCTTCTCGAAAGCCACGGACTTGCCGCTCATCCGAGTGCAGATGTTGTTGCCGGCGAGGCGGCGCGCTTATCGTGGCGCGGCGTTCAAAGCGAGGTGGCTGTTGCCGTCGAAGCGCGGCTCAAGTTGCTTGGCCGGAGTTATCAAGAGGCGGATCGTCTCGTGCGAGTTGCCGCACTACCCATCGCCCTGGTTCGGCCCTATTTGAAGGTGAGCAAGGGGGGGGAGATCGTGTCTCTGCAAGCGCTCGACACAACGCCATTGACGCGGGTCTGGCGCGTTTGGCGGACAAGCCGAACCGGGCGTGTTTGAGCGGACGGCGATCGGGTTCGTATGCGGGGCGGCTCGTCATAATCCGGTTGCGCGGTCAGGGTAACGCGAGGGGATGAGCAACATGAATTTCATGCGGCGCTTGTTCAGTGCCATGGTGCTGGTGACTATGCTCGTCGAGCCTGCCGCTTCCGAGGGCGGGACGGGGCAGGTGGCCGATCAGGCGGAAGAGGGCTCCAAGGGCAACCGGGCGGCAGAAATACCGCTGGGCGTGAAGATCGAATGGCGCGTCCGTAACTCATTCCGGTTCTTCTCGAACCCTCGCGATGTGGACGTGCATCGCGCGACGTGGATCGCGCTCACGCCCGAGCAGCGGCGCACACCGATTTTGAGCGCAGAGCGCGCGCTTGCCTCTCGGCATCCGGAAGGGTGGGCTGCGACGATCGAAGGGCGGCCGTGCTGGAATGCTGCGAAGAATGAGCATGTTTGTCCCGATGGGAAGCCGTATGCGCAGCCCGACAGCCACCGCATTGTTGCTGAGTTGGTGGGATTTCCCGACGCCGAGCACACTCCTTGCGTGTGGTATGGGACGCAGAAGGGCCGCAACAGCGAACCCGCCGTGGTGGTGAAGCAGTCTTGTGCCAAGCCTGTCGAGATGCAGGTGCCCTATCCGGCGGGGCTCTCTCTCAGCGTCGAGATCGATGGCCGCGAGGTGGCGGAAGAAGACGTCCGTGTTCGGGATGTTTTCATCGTCGGGATGGGGGACAGCTTCGGCAGCGGCGAAGGCAATCCCGACGTTCCCGTGCGGTTCTCGCGCGAGCGTGTCGCCGACTACGGCCGCCAGGATCCCAAGCGGAATGCAGTCAGTCAGCCGGTGGGTTATCCCGCGCGGGCAGGCAATTGGCGGCAGATAGGCGACCGCGATTTCATCGCAAATAACGCGCGATGGGTCGATCAGGCGTGCCATCGCTCGCTCTACTCGTATCAACTGCGCGCGGCGCTCCAGATTTCGCTGGAAAATCCGCATCGAGCCGTGACGTACGTCGGTGTGGCGTGCTCGGGCGCGGAGGTCGTTCATGGGCTGTTTTTGCGCTACAAGGGCAACGAGTGGGTGCCGGCGCCGCCTGAATACTCGCAGATCTCCGCGGTGGCGATCGCGCAATGCGGTAGCTCCGAAGCGCCGGCGCAGGATCTTCCAGAAGCCTATCATATGAACGGCAAGATCGAGGCGCTGCAAGGCGGTCTCGTATTGCACAAGTGCCAGCAGGAGACTGCGCGCAAGATCGATCTGATCTTGATGTCGGTCGGCGGCAACGACGTAGGCTTTGCGCGCCTCGTCGCCAATGCGGTGCTGTCGGATGATACCAACCTGCGGCGGCTCGGCGGGTGGATCGGACAGGTGCACGGCGAGCGTGAAGCCAATGCTGCACTCGATGTTCTCGACGAGCGCTACAAATCGCTGAACCGGGCGTTCCACAATCTACTGCATGTGCCCTGGAACGAGAGCGATCGCGTCGTGTTGACGGCGTATCCTGCGATGGCGCTGCTCGAGGATGGCCGGGCCGTCTGCCCCGACAGCTCGGCAGGCATGGAAGTGGTGCCGGATTTCCGGTTGTCTGCTTCGAAGGCGCGGGAGAGCCAGCGGGCGGCGGACAAATTACAGCGGGTGATGCGTGCGTCGGCGCGGGAGCACGGCTGGACGTTCGTCGAGCGCCATCGCGATCAGTTCCTTGGGCGGGGCATCTGTGCGGGCTGGGCGGAAAATGCATTGTCGAGCGTCGACGATCTACGCATGCCGCGGCGCATCAATGGTGAATGGGAGCCCTACAACCCGGCCGATTTTCAGGCCTACGCCTCGCGGCAGCGCTGGTTCCGCACGCCCAACGATGCGTTCATGACGGGCAACTTCCATGTCGCGCAGGGACTGCTGCAGAAGGTGCTGAAGCTGGAGAGCATCCAGTGGTTCCAGTTGCTGCTCGCGGCAACGTATTCGGGTGCGTTCCATCCGACGGCGGAAGGGTTTGCGGCGATCGCGGATGCGACGCTGGAGCGGGCCAACGCTGTGCTTGCGAAGTACGAACGGCGGCATTGATCTGGCGTTGGCCGGCAGCGGGAACTGAATCGCTTTCGTCCGGGCCGATCAGGCTCTACAGTTTCCCCAACGAAATCTGATCGTGGGGAGCGCCGTGGCCGGAGCACTGGATGGAATCCGCGTCGTCGAGTTTGCGAGCTACGTCTCGGGGCCGTACGCAGGGATGATGCTGGGTGATCTCGGCGCCGAGGTCATCAAGGTGGAAAGTCCAGACAAGGGTGATCCATTCAGGAGCTGGGGCCGCGTTGTCTACAGCCCGACGTTCGGCTCGGTGAACCGTAACAAGAAGAGCGTGGCGCTCGATCTCAAGACGGCGCAAGGCAAGGCCGATGCGCGTTTGATCGCGGCGAGCGCGGATGTGATCATCGAGAACTTCCGTAGTGGCGCGATGGAGCGCCTTGGGCTGGGCTATGAGAATCTCAAAGCGGAGAATCCACGCCTCATCTACTGTGCGATCACAGGTTTCGGCGACACAGGCCCTTATTCCACGCGGCCCGGCTACGACACAGTGGGCCAGGCCACGAGCGGTCTTCTGAGTTTGCTGACCGACATGGACGATCCTCGTCCGATGGGCATTTCGCTGTCGGACCACTTGTCGGGAATGGTCGCGGCGCAGGGGATACTTGCAGCTCTCGTGGCGCGTGGCGTCAGCGGCGTCGGCCAGCGCATCGATACGTCGCTGCTCGAGGCAACGCTGTCGTTTTGCGGCGAGAATGCCGCCAATTTTTTCGAGAACGGGAAGACGCCGAGTCGCGCCACCCGGACGCACCGCGCGCAGGTATTCGCATTCGTGGCCGGGGACGAGAAGCCGTTCGTCATCCATCTGTCGTCGCCACAGAAATTCTGGGAAGGGCTCGTTCGCGTTGTCGGCAAGCCCGAGTGGCTGAAGGATGAGCGCTTTGCCGCGCGCGATGCGCGGGGGCGAAACTACGATCAGCTACATGAAGAACTTGCTGCGATCTTCAAATCGGCGCCGCGGAGGGATTGGATCGAGAAATTGCTCGCGGAGGATGTTCCGGCAGCACCGCTCAACAATTTCGCTGACGTGTTTTCCGATCCGCAGGTCGAGCATCTGGGAATGCGTGTGGAGGTGCCGCATCGGATACTGGGTAAAGTCGGACTGGTGCGTGGCGGGCTTCGCATGTCGGGGACGCCGCCGACGATACGTTCGGTTTCGCCGGAACTCGGCGAGCACACGCAGGAGATCATCGCGGCGCTGAAGCCGGGGAGGACGCTGTGATGGCTGATGCTTATTCGCCGAAGCTCTCGCGCCGCGCCGTGATTGCGCTGATTTCGGTCCTGGCCAGCAACTTTTCGATGGATGATGCCGAGGCGCAGTCTGCCGCGGAGTTCTACAAGGCGCGCCGGATGACGCTGATCACGGCGGCATCGCCGGGCGGTGGGTATGATCAATATGCGCGGCTCTTGGCCGTGCACATGCCGCGCCACATTCCCGGCGAGCCGTCGATCGTGGTGCAGAACATGGTCGGTGCGGAAGGGCTTCGGGCCGCCAACTACATCGCTAATGTCGCGCCGCAGGACGGCTCGGTGATCGGCGGACTGTCGCGCAATGCGGGGCTGGTGAAGATCTACGACTTCGACAAGTCGGCGGTGCAGTACGAGCCGCAACAGTTTCAGTGGTTGGGCTCGCCGCAGCAGGAAATCGGGCTCGTCATCATCAATGCGAAGACCGGCGTGAAGTCGGCCGCGGATCTTAAGGGCCGCGAGATCGCGCTCAGCTCGACGGCGTCGAATTCGCCAACGTCGATCTACTCGCGGATGCTGAACGCGACGTTCGGTACGCGGCTTAAATCCGTCGAGGGCTATCAGGGGTCGCAGGCGGCGCTGCTCGCGGTCGAGCGACACGAAGTCGACGGGCATATCTCCGGCGGTTCGTCGGCAGCGTTTCGCGGGCGCATCGCGCCGTGGCTCGCAAGCGGGACTGCCAGCGTGGTCCTTCAAATGGGGATGAAGCGGGACGCGGCATTTCCCGCCGTGCCGACGATCCTGGAATTGTTGGAGAAGCGGGAGGACAAGGGGCTGTTCGAGATCGGGTTCGTCGAGCAGGTGATGGGGCGGCCGTTCATGGTTGCGCCGAAGGTGCCCGCCGACCGGGTGGCGGTGCTGCGGGCGGCCTTCGATGCCACGATGAAGGACAAGGAGTTCCTGGCGCACGCAGCGCGGGAGAAGGTGGAGATCGATCCCGTCGATGGCGCCACGATCAATGCTCTCATCGACCGGGCGTACGGTGCGCCGCCTGATGTTATTGCCCGGCTGCGCTCCTTGACCCGTTAACGGTCCCAAGAGGTCGGGGCGTTGTCGGGGCCTTGGGTTGGCCCGGTTCCGATATCTCTGATAGATTCTCCTGAGAGATCTCACTTCAAATCCCGAGGACGCCATGACCGAGCTTTCGCCCCGCCTGCAAACACCGATTTCGATGAGGGAGCTGGAGCGGCGCTGGACGGCCGTTCGCGCGGCCATGAAGGCGGCCAAGATCGATGCGCTGCTGATGCAGAACAACAACGACCACATGGGCGGTTATGTGAAGTACTTCACGGACCTGCCGGCCACCAACGGTTATCCGCAGACGGTCGTGTTTCCCCAGGGCGAAGACATGACGCTCGTCAGTCAGGGGCCGTTCGGCATGGCGAAGACGCTGCCGCACGAGGGCGACGGAATCAGGCGCGGCGTGAAGCTGTGGTTGACGACGCCGAGCTATGCCTCGTGCCATTACACCGCGCCCTACGACGCGGAGTTGGCGGCGAAGGGGCTGCAGCCCTACGCCAGCGGGACGATCGGACTCGTCGGCATGTACCAGATGTCCGCTGCCGTGGTGGACTATGTGCGCAAGGAGTTTCCCAAAGCGAAGTTCGTCGATGCGACGGAACTCGTCGACCGCATCAAAATCATCAAGAGCGCGGAAGAGCAGGAGCTTGTGCGGCGTGCAGCGGCGATGCAGGACGGCGCGATGCGCGCCGCGTTCGGCGCGATCGAGCCTGGCATGCGCGACCGCGACGTTGCGGCGATCGCGCAGGAGTGGAGCCAACGGCACGGCAGCGAAAACGGCATCTATCTGTGCGCGTCCGCACCGCTGGGAGAGGCGGCCGTATTCGGCCAGCGGCACTATCAGAACCGTGTCATTCGCGAAGGTGACTACTTCACCTTGCTCGTCGAAGATAGCGGACCCGGCGGCATGTACACCGAGCTCGGCCGCACGTGCGTGCTCGGCAAGGCCTCGGCGGAATTGAAGGAAGAGTTCCAGTTCTGCCTGGAGGCAAGGCGCTTCACGCTGAACCTGCTGAAGCCCGGTACGCCCTGCAAGGAGATCTGGGACCAGTACAACGCGTTCATGAAAAAGAACAAGCGGCCGGAAGAGGCGCGCTTGTACTGTCACGGGCAAGGCTACGATCTCGTCGAGCGGCCGCTGATCCGCAATGACGAGCCGCTGCCGATCGAAGTGGACACCAACATCGTGGTGCATCCGACCTATGTGCACCGTGGGATCATGTCGTGGGTGTGCGACAACTACATCATCGGCAAGGACGGGCCCGGCGAGCGGCTGCACAAGTTCCCCGAGGTGATCGTCGAGCTGGGGTGAGGCTTCCTGCGCTCGCCGGATATGGAATTCCACGAATTGGGGCTGGAGGCGAAGCGATCGACGTTTCTTCCCGGTCCAGGCCTTTCTCATTACGGGAAGGCGAGAATAATGGGGGGCGCATGCATCTCGGCTTGTTCATGATGCCGGTGCATCCGGCGGGGCGGCTGCTCGCAGATACGCTCGCGGAGGATACCGAGAAGTCGCTGCTCGCCGAGAAGCTCGGCTTCGCGGAGGTCTGGGTCGGCGAGCATTTCTCGGCGACAACCGAGCCTATCCCATCGCCGATGATGTTCATGGCCGGGCTCGTACCTCAGACCAAGCGGCTGCGCTTTGGCACGGCCGTCGTGAATGTGCCGAACCACGATCCGGTCATCGTAGCAGCGGAAGCAGCGCAGCTCGATCATATGAGCCGAGGCCGGTTCATGCTTGGCGTTGGGCCTGGTGGCCTTGTCTCCGACTTTGAGCTGTTCGGGGTGACGGACCATGCAGCGCGCGTGCGGCGGGTGACGGAAGCAGTCGATCTGATCCAGTACATCTGGGGCAACGATCCGCCTTATCGCTTCGAGGGTGAATTCCGGAAAGTGCGGCTGGAAGAAGCGATCATCCCGGAACTCGGCATCGGTACGATGCCCAAGGCCTTTCAGCCGGGTGGGCCGCCGATCTCGATTTCACTGGCCAGCCCCAATTCGTCGTCAGCGGCACTTGCTGCCGAGCGCGGGTGGGGCATGATCTCGGCTAATATCATTCCGACGCATTCGGTTGGCTCGCACTGGAAGGTTTACTCGGAAGCGTGTTCACGTTTGGGCAAGCGGGCGTCGGGCGAGACGTGGCGGGTCGCTCGTAATATCTGCGTTGCGCCAACCGACGCCCAGGCGAAGGAGCGCGTGTTCGGTGAGGCGGGTTCGAACCGCTATTTTTTCAACTACATGCGGACTGTGCTCGGCCGG
>CANJPN010000145.1 GCA_947475855.1 Bradyrhizobiaceae bacterium | reverse complement strand
GCCCCAGCTAATGTGCTGCAAGCGAAGGCCGCAGCTGCGACGATGAGCTTCAGGGGGACGAAGAGTTCTTTGGCCCTCGGCACCGCTTCTTCCTCCCATGCTTTGACGTTGCCGGCGCATTGTCGGGATGTCGCGCGGTTCAGCTTTGTTCCTATGCGGTGCGGAGATGAGGGTCAACGTGGGCGAGCGGGAACCATGGCCTGTGCGGGCTGACGGAGGTGATGAAGGTTTTGCTGGCGGCAACGCAAGATTGCTTGTATGCACGTTAAGGTTGCTTTCGACTCAACTGTCAATTGAATGGTTCGATGGCCATGACGGTTTCAGAAGCGCTGCTGTTCGCCCAGCGGCCCGCATCCCGCAAGCCACTCTACGCGCAGGTTCGCGAGCAGCTTATGGCGCGGATACGCGGGGGAGAATGGGGGGCGGGGGAAAACCTGCCCAACGAATATGTGCTGTCTTCCGAGTTCGACGTAAGTATCGGGACGGTGCGGCGTGCCGTGGCCGACCTGGAGGCCAACGGTGTATTGGTCCGGGAGCAAGGCCGGGGCACCTATGTGGCGGGACGGGGCGCGGCGGCGCTGCAGGACAAGTTCACGGCGCTGCGCGGCCATGACGGCGAGCGCATCGCGTCGCATTTCTCGCTCGTGTCGATACAGCGGCGGGCGGCCGTGGCTCTCGAGCTGATCGGTCTTTCGAAAGCGCTCGAGCTCGGGGTAATCGAGATCATGCAATGCGTGGAGGCGAACGGCCGTGCGATCGGGCTCGAGCAGTCGGTGGTGCCCGCGTCGCTGTTTCCCCGGCTCGAGACGCAATTGCGGTTCGGCCAGCACCTGTACCCCCTGTTCGCCGACTACGGCTTCCTGATCACGCGGGTGGAAGACACGATCGGCGTCGAGAGCGCTCCGGAAAGCGTGGCGGAAAAGCTCGGCTGCCAGGTGGGGCAACCGCTGCTGCACGTGACGCGGCATTCGGTGGCGCTCGACGGTGAAGTCGTAGAACGGCGGTCCGCGCACTATCTGCCCGATCGCGTGCGATATCTCGGCGCTGCGAAGATCCTGTAGCTGGATCGGATCATCCGACGGGGGGGCGGGTCAGCCTTTCGAAACGTAGAACCAGCAGCACCATGTAGGTGACGAGGCCGAGCGTCAGGCCGGCCCAGATGCCGATCGCGCCGAGCCTGGTGTGGAAGCCCAAGAGATATGTAGCGCTGATGCCTACGATCCAGAAGCCGATCGCGGCGAACAGCAGGGGCGTGCGGGTGTCGTTGAGGCCGCGAAGTGCGCCGGCGGCGACAGTCTGCATGCCGTCGGCGACGAAGAACGTCATGCCCATCAGCAACAGCGTGGCGGCCAGCGAGAGTGTCGCGGCGTTGGCAGGATCCCCGATGTCGAGGAACAGGCCGGGAATGCGGTAGCGCGCCATCGCTATGATCAATGTCATCGTCGCTTCGAACAGGGCGGCCAGTCCGATCGCGCAGAAACCGGCGCGACGCATCGCTGCTGGATCGTTGCGGCCCAAGGCGTGGCCTACGCGTACGGTGACGGCCATGGATATTCCCAGCGGCACCATGAACAGGATCGACGCGACCTGGAATGCGATCTGGTGGGCGGCGAGCTGGGCGGTGCCGAGATTGCCCATCATCAATGCGGCCATCGCGAACAAGCCGTATTCGAGCGCAAATGCGCCGGAGATCGGCAACCCCAGAACGACCAGGCGCAGCAGCAGCGACCAGTCCGGCCGGAACAGTCCGCCGAGCACGTGATACTTGGCGAAGGGGCGCATGACGACGGTTGCATAGAACGCGGCGGCGCACATCGCGAAGTTGACCACGGTCGTCGCGATGCCGGCACCCACGATCCCCATTTGCGGCATGCCGAACGAGCCGTTGATCAACGCATAGGCGAGAATTGCGTTGAGCGGGATCGCGGCGAGAGTGATCCACAGAGCGGGTTCGGGCCGGTCCAGCGCGCTCATGAAATTGCGGACCGCGATGAAGATCCACGATGGGATGAGGCTCCATGCCAAACCCTGGAGGTAGTGGCCGGCCAGCACCGCAGTCGCCTTGTCCTGGCCGAAGGCGATCAGCAACTCGGTGCCTCGCAATTGGATGAGCGTGAGGGGGATGCCGGCACCGACCGCCGCCCAAATGCCTACCCGTAAGGCGCGGCGGGTCAAGCGCGGCTGTCTTGCGCCGTAGGCCTGCGCGGCAAGTGGAGCGACGGCTGCCACGAGTCCCATGCCGAGGACGAAGCTCGCGAACAGAATCGTATGTGCGAGAGCTGCGGCGGCGACTGCGTCTCCGCCGAGCCGGCCGATGAGCGCGAGGTCCGTCGTCATCATGACGACCTGGCCCAACTGGGACGCTGCCATCGGTATCGCGAGGCGCAATGTATCGGCGATCTCTCGCCGCCATAAGGCACGCGGCGACGTGGCGTCGTCCTTGGTGGAGTTCCGGGCGATGTCGGGCTCGGCTTCGAATTTCTGCATCGGGCCGCAGTACATGCTGCGCGGGCGGGCGTAAAGGCCGTGACCGATCGCGAAGAACGCGGCCGCTCGACATCAACGCGCAATGGGATTGCAGCAGGTGCGCAGCAACGGGAACGGACTCTTCATGGCGCTTTGCGAAGAGCGGTGGGACTACTTGGCGGGCGCGATGCCGGCGGATTTCAGGACCGTGCCCCACTTCGTCGTTTCGCCTTCCATCAGCTTGCCGAATGCTGCGGGTGTGCCGGGCAACGGGTCGCCTCCGGTGTCGGCGAGCTTGGCCTTCATCTCCTGATCGGTGAAGGCTGCATTGATGGCGGTATTGAGCGTGGCGATGACCTCGGCCGGTGTGCCGCGCGGTGCGCCGAGGCCGGTGACGGCGCTCGCTTCATAACCGGGCACGGCGTCGGCGACGACAGGGAGGTCGGGCAGCGTCGCGGATCTAGCGGCGGTCGAGACGGCTAACGCGCGGAGTTTGCCCGAGCGGACCGGTTCGATCGCGGCGGACATCGGCTCGAACATCACTTCGGCTTCACCTGCGATCATGGCTTTGAGCGCGGGGCCGCCGCCTTGATAGTGCACGACCGGCATCGTGATTGCGGCCATCGATTTGAACAGCTCGCCGGACAGATGCGGTGAGCTACCGACGCCGGTGGACGCCATGCGCAGTTTCGCGCTGCCGGCTTTAGCGAGCGCGATCAGGTGTTGAGGCGTCTTCGCTTCGACCGCGGGGTGGACCACCAGAACGAGGGCTTCGCGCGTGATGCCGCCGATGGGCGCGATGTCACGCAGGAAGACGAACGGCAGGTTGGGATTGGAGCCGCTGATCGCGTTGGCCGGTCCGACGAGAAGCAGCGTGTAGCCGTCGGGTGCTGCCTTCACCACTGCTTCCGTCGCGATGTTGCCGGAGCTTCCGGGACGGTTGTCGGCGACGACGGGCTGGCCGAGCCGCTTGGTCAGCCAGCCGGCGATGAGGCGGCCGAGAATGTCGTTGGGGCCGCCTTGCGGGAAGCCGATGACGAGATTGATAGGCTTGGCGGGATAGGTTTGGGCGGAGGCCGCGCAGGGAACGATCAGTAGCAGCAGAGCGACGGCTCGAGCCAGGCGGTGCATGCTTTGCTTCCTATGCCAATGAATTGGGGTCAGACCCGCCGGGTCTGACCCCAGTGGCGCTACATTCGACGGATGGAAGGTAAAAAAATCCCAATGCGTCCCCGGACGAACGATCCGACCGCAAGGTCGGAGGGTGAAGATCCGGGGTCTTTACCACTCTCAGAAGTGTAAAGATCCCGGATAGCCTCGCTCCACTCGGCTTCCGGGAACGCGAGAGACTTCTATGTAGGCGCGAATGGGTCTGACCCCATCTCGTTCAAACGTGCTCGACGAGCGGGCGGCGGACGTATTCGGGGGCGACGATCGCATCGATGATCCAGCGCTTGCCGGATTTCACGGCGGTGATGCCGCGCTTGATCGCTGCGGGCACGTCCTCGATGTTGGCCACGTGCTCGCCTTCCCAGCCGCCCTGTGCCGTCGCGACTGCGACGAGATCGGGTGCGGGGCCTTCGATGCGCTGGCCGACGTGCGCGTTCTCCTCGGGGCGATGGCGATCGTGCGCGATATGGCGCTGATGTTCCTCGTCGTTGAAGTACGAGCGGTTGTTGGCGACGATCACCAGAAGCGGGATGCCCTGGTTCGAGGCGCTCCACAATGCGCCTGAGCCCATCATGTAGTCGCCGTCGCCGAGGATCGCGACGGGGATGCGGCCAGGATGCTTGTCGCGAAGTGCCAAGGCTGCGCCGACAGCCATGCTGGGGCCGGCCGCGAGACCGCCGCCGCCGTTCGAGCCGAGCATGTCGAGGGGATGCTCGATCGTATTGGCGTTCGGCGGCCAGCCGAGCGAGCGGCAGATGATCGAGATCTTCTCGCCCTCGGTGGCGATGGCGAACAGGCGTGCGAGATCGGCGACACCGTAGGCGCCCTTCGTGCGCTCGGGCGGCGCTACCTTCGGTACGGTGCGTGAGGCTTTCGGCTTCTTGGCGACGTTCGCCTTGGCGAGGCCTTCAAGCAAGGCGGTGACGCCGGCTTCGCTCGTCACGGGGAGCCAGATATCGGTCGCAGGCAGGATCTCATAGTCCATGCTCCAACCGTTGTGGACGACGTGATCGTTGGTGATGTTGATCACGGTCGGGTTCTTGCCGCCGCCGGGGGGGAACGCCTGGTTGACCGTGCCGCCGACATCGAGCCAGTCTAGGGCGATGATGCAATCGCTCTTCTTGACGAGTTCCAGGATGTTCGGGCGGAGGCGCCAGGGGATCTCTCCAGCGTAGGCCGGATGGGTCGAGGGAAAGCTCGCGGGATCCTTGGAACTGGTGATGACACGTGCGCCGATCCATTCGGCGAGTTCGACGCGATCTTTCCAGCCGTCCTCGGTGCGCAAGCAGCGGCCGGACAGGATCAGCGGGTTCTTGGCTTCCGAGATTGCCTTCACCGCGGCAGCGACCTGGGAACGGGGTGGCTCGAGATCGGGGGCGGGGCCGAAGCGCTTCACCGGCTCGGCCTTCGGGGCCTCGTCGAGCGGCATTTCCTGGATGGCGGCGTCGAGGTTCACGTAGGTAGGACCAAACGGGCGGGTCATCGAGATCTGGAATGCGCGGCGGATGGACTCGACGGCGGCGCCCGGCGAGCCCGGCTGGTCGTCCCACTTCGTGTAGTTGCGGACTAGAGCGCCCTGGTCGGCCGAGGTGTGGATCCAGTCGATCCAGGGGCGGCGCTTCATCGCGTCGACGGGGCCAGTTGCGCCGATCAGCACCATGGGGGCGCGGTTGCACCATACGTTGAACACGCCCATCGAGGCATGCATCAGGCCGACGTTGGAGTGCACGATCGCGATCAGCGGCTTGTTCGTCACCATCGCGTAGCCATGGGCGATGCCTACGGCGTGCTCCTCGTGCAGGCAGACGATCATCTTCGGCGACTTGTTGCCGAGGTAGTTGACGATGCTGTCGTGCAGGCCGCGATAGCTGGCGCCGGGGTTGAGGCAGGCATAGGGGACGTTCTGTTCGCTCAGCGCGTTGGCGATGACATCGCTGCCCCATAGCGTGTTTGCGCCGCCTGTCGTGACGGTGCGGCCGCCAGCATTGGATGGTTGCTCAGACATATGTGTTCCTGGCCGTTAAGGGTTGGTCGTGGAAACTGGTCAGCGTTTGTAGTGGAGGGCTTCGAGCACTGTCTATGGGCATCGTCCAGTGGGCCTATGAAGAACGGACCTGCCTGCTCGGTGATTTGAGGGTTAACCGACTGTTGACTTGATCGGGCTATTTTCGGAACCGGTGTTCACTTTCGGGGCCTCGGACGGGGTCCGTGCCTTTCGAGACCGGATGCAGATGATGCGCGGAACGGGCATAGTCGCGGGAGCATTGCTGGCGTGGGCCTTGGGCTTCATCGACGGTGAAGCACTCGCGCGTGTGCAGTCGCCTCAAGTCGCCACGAGCATGGTGCCAGGGGCAGACGCAAGCCAGGTCCAGTCGGTGATCTTCGAATGGATCCGCGTGACGGTGAAATCGACCGAGTTTCTCGTCGGTATGGCGGCTGGCGTGGTGCTGGCTGAAGCCGGCCGCTTCCTGTGGCGCTGGATTTGCCGGGCGCTGGGCGGTGCGGCAGCAGCCACCAAGTTCGTCATTCATCATCGGTTGATCGCGGTGGCCGCCGCCGGTGTTGGTTACTACGTATTCGCGCGCTTCGTTCTGGCCTAGGTTGAGTTGCCAGTCTTCGGCAGCCGATCTTCGGACACTTCCAATGCCGTCCGATGACTGCGCGAAGGTTAACGGATCACCCCAAGATAACGAATGATCCCACTTCGGCTGTTCGGGACGACGTTGACCCATGTCAACGCCATTCAGGGCGGTTCGGTGGCACGAACATCATTTGTAATCTGAGTTGCCAGGGGATGAGAATGACGAGGAGGCAATCCGTCAACGATGGCCTGAGTGGTATTGGTCCAGACGCGGCCGAAGTGGAGACCGCCGGTGGTGATGGGCCGGTGACGCCCCCCAATGCGGCGCCTGGGGCAGAATCTCAGGTGGTTTCCCAGCTTGTGGTCACGGAGGAACTGCCGCATCGTGATCTGGTGGCGCTGCGGCATGACCGGGCCGCGATCGGGCGACTGTTCGAGACGGGGGAGTATCCCTACAAGACGCGCGTTCGCAACGAAGAATACGAGCGCCACAAGGCTGAGCTTCAGATCGAGCTGCTGAAGGCGCAGGAGTGGATCAAGGCGACCGGACAGAAGATCGTGATGCTGTTCGAGGGTCGGGATGCGGCCGGCAAGGGCGGCACCATCCGCCGTTTCATGGAGCATCTCAATCCGCGTGCGGCCCGCGTCGTCGCGCTGGAGAAGCCCAGCGATAAAGAGCGGACGCAGTGGTACTTCCAGCGTTACATCCATCATCTGCCGGCGGCGGGCGAAATCGTGATGTTCGATCGCTCCTGGTACAATCGCGCAGGTGTCGAACGCGTGATGGGGTTTTGCACGCCCAACGACTATCTCGAGTTCATGCGGCAGACACCGGAACTCGAACGGATGCTCGTGCGGTCCGGCATCATGCTGTTCAAGTACTGGTTCTCGGTGACGCGGGAGGAGCAGCTTCGCCGTTTCCAGTCGCGCGAGAACGAACCGCTCAAGAAGTGGAAACTTTCGCCGATTGACAAGGCGTCGCTCAACAAGTGGGACGACTACACCGAAGCGAAGGAGGCGATGTTCTTCCACACCGACACAGCCGATGCGCCGTGGACCATCGTGAAGTCCGACGACAAGAAGCGGGCCCGCCTAAACTGCATGAAGCACCTGCTGTGTCAGCTCGACTATCCCGAAAAGGACAAGAAGATCGTCGGCCATCCCGATCCGCTGATCGTTGGATCGAGCGCGCACGTGATCGGCAACAGTGAGCATATCCTTGGCAAGAGCCTGCATCCGGAGAAGCGGCGCGGGCGGTAGGCGTTGAGAAGCAATGGCGCGGTGCGGCCGTTGGGCCTCGCGGTGCTCGACCCAACCTACGGCCTGACACGTCATATCGCGGAATGGTGGCGGACCCGCAGGGGCTGACCCCGACAAACCGGAGCAACGTCAAGCTGCCTTGTCGAGGCCGCGAACCTTGAGCAGGCCGTCGACGGTGGGCAGGCGGCCGCGGAAGCCGGTGTAGGCTTCGCGCTCGTCGCGGGAGCCACCGGCGGCGTAGACGTATTTGCGAAGGCGATCGGCGACCTTCGGGTTGAAGATGTCGCCTGTTTCCTGGAATGCGGCGAAGGCGTCGGCGTCGAGGACGGCGGACCACATATAGCTGTAATAGCCGGCCGAGTAGCCATCGCCTGAGAAGGCGTGCGCGAAGTGCGGCGTGCGATGACGCATGACGATCTCGCGCGGCAGGCCGATCCGGGCCAGGGTTTCGGCTTCGCGGGTTTTGGGATCACCGCCCGTGGGTGTGGCGTGGAAGTCCATGTCGACAATCGCCGAGGCCAAGAACTCGGTCGTGGCGAAGCCCTGGTTGAATGTGGCTGCGGCTTTGATCTTGTCGAGCAGTGTTCGCGGCATCGGCTCGCCGGTTTCGTGGTGAAGCGCGAATTCTTCGAGTAATGCCGGCTGCGTCAGCCAGTGTTCGTAGAGCTGGGATGGCAGCTCGACGAAATCGCGTGAAACGGCCGTACCGGCGAGAGATGGGTATTTCACGTTCGACAACAGCCCGTGCAATGCGTGCCCGAATTCGTGGAACAGCGTGCGTGCGTCGTCGAAGGACAGCAGCGTCGGCTGGCCGTCGGGCGCCTTCGCGAAATTGCAGGTATTGTTGATGATCGGGCGGATGTCGCCGCCAAGCCGCTGCTGGGATCGATAGGCGCTCATCCAGGCGCCGGAACGCTTCGAAGGTCTTGCGAAGTAGTCGCCGAGGAACAGGCCGACGTGCTTGCCCTTTGCGTCCATCACCTCGAATGCGCGGACATCGGGATGCAACAGCTGCAGTCCGTGGACCTCGCAGAAACGCAAGCCGAACAGGCGCTCGGCAGTAGCGAAGGCTGCGGCCAGTACGTTGTCGAGGGCGAGATAGGGCTTGATTTCGGCCTCGTCGATGGCGAACTCCGCGTGGCGCACCTTTTCGGCGTAATGCCGCCAGTCCCATGGCTCGATGGCGATGTTGGAGCCCTCCTTCGCGGCTTGCCGCTGCAGCATGTCTCGCTCGACGAGGGCTTTGGCGCGGGCGCGTTTCCATACCTTGTCGAGCAGTTTCATCACGGCGGCCGGCGTGCGCGCCATCGTGTCGTCGAGCTTGAATGCGGCATAGGTTTTGAAGCCCAGAAGCTTCGCCTGCTCGTCGCGAAGCGCCAGGGTTTCGGCGACGATCTTCCAGTTGTCGGTGTCGCCGCCGTTCTCGCCGCGCTTGATCCAGGCTTTCCAGGCCTGCTCTCGCAGGTCGCGCCGTTCCGACAAGGTCAGGAACGGCTCTATCAGGGAGCGGGACAGCGTGATCACGTGGCTTGCCTTGGAGCCGCGCTCTTTGGCGGCACCTGCTGCGGCCGAGACGAGGAAGTCCGGCAGGCCGGCGCGGTCGGCCTTGGTCGGCAGCGGGAGCTCGTAGCTGCGTTCGTCGGCGAGGACGTTCTGAGCGAACGCGGTGCCAAGGACTGCGAGTCGCTGTTTAATCTCGCCCATGCGGGCTTTCTTCGCCGTATCAAGCTTGGCGCCGGCGCGAACGAAGCTGCGATATGTGCGTTCCAGAACGCGGGCCTGTTCGGCGGTGAGTTTAAGCGTTTCGCGTCGGCGATGGAGGTCGGCGATGCGAGCGAAGAGTTCGGTATTGGAGGTGATGGCATTGCGATGCGCAGCCATGCGCGGGGCCATCTCGCGTTCGATGGCCTGGATCTTATCGTCGGTGTGCGCGCCCGAGCGGTTCCAGAACACGCCGCCAACGCGGGACAAGAGTTTGCCCGCAAGTTCCAAGGCTTCGATGGTGTTGGCGAAGGTAGGCTTCGCCTTGGAGCCAGCGATCGAGGCGATCTCCTCTTCGTGCCGGGCGAGCGCTGTGTCGAAGGCGGGCCGGAAGTGCTCGTGTTTGATCTCACCGAAGGGCGGGATTTCGTAGGGGCCGATCCAGGCGGCGAGCAGTGGGTTCAATGTCGAAGTCTCTGTGGCGGGTTTTGAGCCTTTCGCCGTCGGCGTAGAGGCTGCGCGCTTGCTATTGGCCATGTGGCAAGGTCCTTCAATCGGGCGGATGCACTTCGGCATTTATTGGCCGGCGCGGAGACAAGCCGGTGCGTGCTCCAGGCGAGGCGGGCAAATGGAAGCGTTCACACGAACAGGCCGGCGAGCATCTGCGACCAGCGCTGCACGGAGCCCTGCATATTAGGCGGTTGCGGTGTCTCGCGGGCAGCGGCGAAGACGTCTTCCCCGCCGAGCCAGCGGGCTTCCGCGTCGGGCTCGGCGAGTGCGATCGAAAGCGCGCTCGACAGCTCATACGTGCTGGCTTTGAGGCCGAGCGACGCGGAAGCGCTTAGCAGCAGGGAGCGCAGGACCAAGCCGGCATTGGCGGCTGCTGGTACGAATGGCAGTTCGCCGCTGCCGTTCTCGAATGCTGCCTGGCAGCCGGCCAGGTTCGTCGAGACGAACTGGCGGCAGCCCATGGGGCGCTCGGCGTAGACGCCGCAGTCGCCGTCGACCAGCAATGGGCAGGGGGTTTTGAATGCCAGTACCGCGTCCATCGACGATGCCTTGCGTGCGTTCGCGCGGGCGAGCGCGGCAGGCTTGTCGATCGTCGGCGTCGCGTCCATCAGCCGGATGAGCCGGAACACTTCGGGAGCTGATACCGACACGGCAGAGTGGCAGCAGAAGTTGCACCCCTTGGCGCATTGGAACGATGATGCCTGAGGCATCTTGCCGATGGTCTTGTCGAGAATGCCGGCTGCCAACGAAGCGGCGGCCGCTGCGCAATCGGGTGCCGCGGTATCCGCGAGGCGATCGCGCATCACGAGGCCCATGCCGAGAACGGCTGCTTCGGTCGCGGGATTGGGGAGCCCCCAGGTCATGGCGGCTTGTCCCTGCTGACGCAGCTCGCGCATGATGCGCAGGTGCTCCTTGAGCTCGGTGGGCGAGGGGGCGGTGGGGCCGGCCATGGAAGCTGCTCTCTTTTCGTTAGGTGCTGGCTGCGACGCCTGCCAGCTTTAATGATGCAAGTCGGGCTGATGCAAGTCGGGCCGAACCTGCCCGCGAAACGCTTCGAGGGCAAGCATCGTTGCATCCGGTCGATGGCTGCTTGAACAGGACCCCCGATTGCGGTCTATTTCATGTCAAACAGCGCGAGGAGATGTCCCATGGCGATCACAGCCGTTCCATTGACCGAGCATATCGGCGCGGAAGTGCGAGGCGTCGACTTGACGAAGCCGCTCGACGAGGCGACGCGTGCAGAGATCTACCAGCTCTGGCTGAAGCATCTGATCCTTCTGTTTCGTGGTCAAGAGTTGAACCAGGAGCAATTGATCCAGGCGACGAAGGTGTTCGGCGAGCAGGCGATCTCCAATCGCAAGGCGGAGCTGCTGCCGTCGGGTTGGGCGAAGCTGCTGCCCGGCATCATGCTGATCTCGAACATTCGCGAGAACGGCGTGCCGATCGGCAATCTGCCGGACGGGGAGATGTGGTTCCACCACGACATGTTGCACGTGGAGAAACCGCACAAGGGGACCTGTCTTTATTCGATGGAGGTGCCCTCAAAAGGCGGCAATACGAGGTTCGCGAGCTGTTATCGCGCCTACGAGACGTTGCCGGCGGCACTTAAGGAAAAGCTCGAGGGAAAGCGCGCGTTCAACTCCTATCGGCTGGGCGAGGCCAAGCGCGACGATGGAATGGGCGTCGATCAGGTCAATGAGTCCAGTCATCCTGTGTTTCGCACCCACGACGAGACGGGGCGAAAGGCGGTGTACGTCAATCGCCTGATGACAGTCGGTATCGAAGGTATGGATCGCGATGCTTCGATGAAGCTGCTGGCGCCGGTGTTCGACCATTCCGAAAACGAGGAATGGGTTTACGAGCACGTATGGCGGCCGCACGATCTCGTAGTGTGGGACAACCGCTGCTCGATGCACGCGCGCACCGATTTTTCGGCGGGCGAGCGGCGGTTGATGATGCGGACGACGATCGCGGGGAATGTGCGGCCGAGTTGACGCTCATCGTGATGGTTGAGGGCCAAGTGCGATCGAAGCTGGGCTCGCCCTTGGGGTGCGGTAGCGCGATAGCGCGTACCGCACCGAATGTGTGTTGCAACGGTGCGGTACGCTTCGCTACCGCACCCTACGGCGATTGGGCTACATTGCCTGTCCCATGCCGCGGATGCGGCGGGCCATCGCGCCCATGATTTAAGCGGCGAAATTCGGCGCCTCGTCGACCATGAAGCGGAAATTGCGCTGGTCGATTATCGACAGCTCGACGGGTTCCTTGACCCTTGCCGTCGAGCTGCGTGGCGCGTTGTCGATCATCATCTCCAAGACGCCGGACTGCATCACGTACATGCAGGTGCCCGGGTCGCCTCGCGAGAACACGACGCTGCCGGCCGGGTCGGTCACGTTTGCACCGGCGTTCCTGGCGAACGTGCGCATGTCTATCGTGCTCAAGGACGTCTACAAATCAGGCCGCGCGTCGCTGTCGGAGCAAGTCCGTTCTGCCGGGCTCAGTGATTATCCGATCGGGTCGTGAGCCCGCCGGTTTCCGCGGGCAGAGGCTGCCCGCTTTCGTTACCTGGTGGCAGCAGCGTGCGGCCGAGTCGATGACCGTGGTGGCGTCGCCGGGGCTCTGCGGGCCCCTGAGT